>DATIQI010000214.1:0-7853 GCA_035470985.1 Acidobacteriota bacterium | reverse complement strand
TCCTCCTCGACGAGATCGAGAAGGCCCATCCCGACGTCGCGCACGTCCTCTTGCAGATCCTGGAGGACGGCCGACTGACCGACGGACAGGGGCGGACGGTCGACTTCAAGAACTCGATCGTCGTCATGACGAGCAATATCGGAAGCGAGCTGATCCTCGAGGGGGGCGGCGTGGAAGGCGAAGCCATGCGCGCGCGGCTGCTCCAGGCGCTCCGCGGTCACTTCCGACCGGAGCTCCTGAACCGCATCGACGACATCCTGGTCTTCGATCCCCTCTCGCAGGAGGCTCTCGAGACGATCGTGCGGCTGGAGCTGCGCAAGGTGGAGACGAGGCTCCGCGACCGCGAGCTCTCGCTCCGGGTGGAGCCCGAGGTCCTCGCGCTCCTCGCTCGGGAAGGATACGACCCCGCCTTCGGCGCGCGGCCGCTTCGCCGCCTGATCGAGCGGCGGGTCCAGAACCCGCTCGCCCGGGCGATCCTGGAAGGCGCGTTCCGCCCCGGCGACACGATTCGCGTGCGCCTCGGGGGCGGCCGGCCGGGGGAGGAGGACGCGCTCCGGTTCGAGCGCGACGAATCGCCCCAAAACGCAAGCGCCGGAGCGTTTTCCGCTTGACGCCCTCGGCGGCCCGCGGCTAGCGTGACGCCTTACGTTTCCGGATGCCGCTCGCGTTTCCCATCATCCCGCCGAGGTCCATGACGGTCGGTCACTTCATGCGCCTATCCGAGCTGCTGAACGAGCAGTCCATCACGCTCACCCTCTCCGCGAGGGACAAGGAGACGTGCATCAAGGAATTGGTGCAGCTCCTCGAAACGGCGCACGGCGTGAACACGAAGGGCGAGATCCTCAGCAAGGTCCTCCAGCGGGAATCGATGATGTCGACCGGGATCGGGAACGGGGTCGCCATCCCCCACGGCAAGACCCGCCTCCTCGACCATTTGGTGGCCGCATGCGGCGTCTCCCCCTCCGGCGTCGACTTCGACTCCGTGGACGGGGAGCCGGCGAACCTCTTCATCGTTCTGGTGTCCCCCGAAAGCCTCCGCGGGCCGCACGTGAAGGCCCTAGCGAACGTCTCCCGGCTCCTGAAGGAGGAGTCGGTCCGTCTGGCCCTTCGCGCCAGCGAGACCCCCGCCCGCTTCCTGGAGGTCCTCCGAGAGGCCGAAAGCCGGTATTTGTAGGGCGATTCCGGGCACGGCCGTCCATACACCCCGTTGACTCCCGAACCGGCCCCTGCTAGCGTTCCGGCATCTACTTGCCGTCCCCCAGAAAGGAGTCATTCCCTTCCATGAAGTGGCATCTTCGCCTATCGGCGGCCGCCGTCGTGTTGGTGGCGCTCGCCGGGTGCTCCGATGACAAGAAGACGGTCGAAGGATCCGGCTCGTACGCCCCGATCATCACGGGGGTCAAGAACCACACGGGGAATCCCGCCGTGCGGGGAATTCCGAACGACCTCGAAGTCCTCGTCACGAACGTCAACAACCTCGAGCTGACGGTCCACTGGACCGCCTCCGGCGGGGTCCTGAGCGACTCCACCGGGCTCACCGCGGTCTGGACGCCGCCCGACGAGATCCGCACCGATACGCTCACCGTCTCGATGACGGCCAACGACGGCACGCGCGACTTCTTCAAGACGGTCACCTACCCGATGTACATCGACAACCGCTACGAGCGCTGGACGCGGAGCGACGCCGTGCAGTTCGACGTCGCGCCCTCCGTGAACGGCGCGCTCCTCTACGCGGAGTTCCGGAACAATCTGACCGGCGAGGGAGACGTCTACCGGGTCTCGACGCCGCTCGGAGCGCCGGAGCGCCTGACGCAGAACTTCTTCTCCGTCTCGTCGCCGACGCCGCGCGCGGACGAACAGCAGGTCGCCTTCGCGGCACGGCGCCGCTCCACCGACTCCACGGCCATCTGGCTCATGGGGTGGGGAGGCGGGGACACGCTGACCGCCACGCGGTACATCGCCTTCAACCAGTTCCAGACCTACTTGGCGCATCCGCGCTTCGCCTGGAACGGCGGCTTCCTGATGTACGCTTCGGACACCGGCGCGGTCACGTACCCGAAGCTCTACTACCGGGACGTCATGAATCCGGTGGCGCCCCTGGCCATCATCCAGAACAACGCGTTCTCGGCCCCGAACGTCCTCCTGAACTCGTACCTGCCGGCGAACTGGGGGCCGGGCGGATCGGGCTCCACGCCGCCCGATTCCATCGTGACGCCCTCCTTGTACCTCTTCAACAAGTTCGGCCAGCAGCCGCGCGGGCTCTTCAAGTTCCGCGTTCCGGGCTTCGCCAACCCCGGCGCGACGACCGACGCCCCGTGGATCGCCGACTCGACGATGACGGAGCCCGATTGGTCGTCCGACGGCCAGTACATCTGCTTCTCGCGCCGGGCGCTGGGCGCCTCGGACCGCGACATCTGGATCATCGCGACCAACGCCGCCAGTTTCGCGGAGGCGAAGCAGGTGACGCGCGGACCCGCGGACGACTCGCATCCTCGGTTCGCCCGAAACGGGCAGAGCATCTTCTTCGTCTCGAACCGGCAGGACAACTACGGACTCAACGGGGTCTTCGCGACCGAGCGCCGGGGAACGAATCTCTGGCGCGTCTCGCGCTACGACGTGCCCTAGGATCGCGCCGGGGAGGGCGGCCGGCCCGCCGCCCTCCCACGGCATCACGATGAAGCAACTGGATCCCTCCCAGCTGACGTTCAACACCCTCTGCGTCCACGGCTCGGGCGAACCCGACGCGCTCACGGGCGCCATCTCCACGCCCATCTATCAGAGCAGCACCTTCGCCTTCCACAACGCCGAGGAAGGCGCCGCCATCTTCGCCGGCGAGCGCGAGGGCTACTTCTACACGCGCCTCGGCAATCCGACGCAGGCCGCGTTCGAGCGCGAGATGGCGTTCCTGGAGCGCGGGGAAGCGGCGCTGGCGACGGGGAGCGGGATGGCCGCGACCTGCACGGCCGTCCTCTCGCTGGTCCGCGCCGGGGACAATCTCGTCGCGGCGCATACGCTCTACGGCGGCACGCACAAGCTCTTCAACGAGATGCTGCCGCGCTTCGGCGTCGAGGCGCGCACCGTGGACGCGAACGATCCCGAGCAGATCGCCCGCGCCGTGGACCAGAGGACGCGGCTCCTCTTCGTGGAGACTCCGGCCAATCCGACGCTCGGCATCGTGGACCTGCGCCTCTGCGTCCGCGAATGCCGCCGGCACGGCATCCCGCTCTTCGTGGACAACACCTTCGCGACCCCCTACTACCAGCGACCGCTCGAGTTCGGCGCCGACGTCGTCATCCACAGCGCGACGAAGTACATCGGCGGGCACGGCGACACGGTGGCGGGCGTCCTCGTGGGCCGGAAGGACTTCGTGCACCAGGCGCGGATGGAGATCATGCGCGACCTCGGCGGGATCATCAGCCCGTTCAACGCGTGGCTCCTCCTGCGGGGCCTGAAGACGCTGCCGGTCCGGATGGAGCGGCACTCCGAGAACGCGATGCAGATCGCCCAGTTCCTGAACTTCCATCCGAAGGTGGCGCGGGTCTGGTATCCCGGGCTCCGGACCCACCCGCAGCACGAGATCGCCGCCCGGCAGATGAGCGGCTTCGGCGGCATGCTCGCCTTCGAGCTGAAGGGAGGACGCGCCGCGGGCGTGACGCTCCTGAATTCGGTGGATCTGATGACGCTCGCCGTCAGCCTGGGAGACTGCGACACCCTGATCGAGCATCCGGCGTCGATGACCCACTCGACCTATTCGACGGAGGAGCTCGCGCAGGTCGGCATCAGCGACGGCCTCGTCCGCCTCTCGGTCGGACTGGAGGGGGTCCAGGACCTGATCGCCGATCTCGACCAGGCGCTGGCGCGGGTGCCGGCGTGAGTCGCGCCCCGGGCCGGCCGGCCGGGGCGACCGCCAGACCGGGGAAGGGCCGGTTCGTCGCGTACTGGCTCCCCGCCGTCGCCTACGTCGCCCTCATCTTCATCGTCTCCTCCATCCGCGGCGGAGACCTGCCGTCCCCCGTCCCCAATCTGGACAAGCTGGCCCATCTCCTGGAGTATTCGCTGCTCGGACTCCTCCTGGGGCGCGCGATCCGCTTCACCCTCGGAGGGCGCGGGCGCGCGGCGGCCGTCGGACTGACGATCGCCGCGGGCGCCGTCGTCGGCGCGCTGGACGAGATCTACCAGAGGGGCGTCCCCGGCCGGAGCAGCGACGTCCGGGACTGGGCCGTGGACGTCGCGGCCGTCGCGTTCTCCGTGCTCCTGGCCCAGTGGGTGAGCGACCGGTCGCTCCGCGGCCGGGGCGGCGCGGCGAACGGCGACGAGAGCACGGCCGCGTCGAACGAGAAAGGAACCCGATGAGCTACCAGGCGCCCCGCGGCACGCGCGACATCCTGCCGCCCGACTCGGAGCGCTGGGCCGAGATCGAGGAGCAGGCGCGCCGGATCCTGGGCGCCTACGGCTATCGCGAGGTCCGCACGCCGATCTTCGAGAGCACGGACCTCTTCGTGCGGAGCGTGGGCGAGGCGACGGACATCGTCCGCAAGGAGCTCTACACGTTCACCGATCGCGGCGACCGCTCCCTGACGCTCCGGCCCGAGGGAACGGCGCCCCTGGTGCGCGCCTACCTGGAGCACGCGTCGCTCCGCCAGGAGAACCCGGCGCGCCTCGCGTACATCGGGCCGATGTTCCGCTACGAGCGGCCCCAGGCCGGGCGTTACCGCCAGTTCTGGCAGATCGGCGCCGAGCTCCTCGGCTCCAAGGAGCCGGCGGCGGACGTGGAGATGATCGATCTCTTCGTCTCCATCATGCGCGCGGTCGGGCTGCCGAGCGTGACGGTCCTGATCAACTCGCTGGGCGACGCGACGTGCCGGCCCGTCTACCGGGAGCGCCTCCGCGCCTACTTCACGGAGCGCCTCGACGAGCTCTGCGGCGACGACCGGGAGCGGGTGAAGACGAATCCGCTCCGGATTCTCGACTGCAAGGTGCCGTCGTGCCAGCCGGTGATCCGGGAGGCGCCGGCGCTCTTCACGGCGCTGTGCGACGCGTGCCGCGAGCATCTGGACGCGGTCGAGCGGGGGCTGAAGGGGCTCGCCATCCCCGTCGAGGTCGCGCCGCGCCTGGTGCGCGGCCTCGACTACTACACGCGCACGGTCTTCGAGGTGCACGCCTCCAGCCTCGGCGCGCAGAACGCGGTGGGGGGCGGCGGCCGCTACGACCAGCTGGTGAAGGACCTGGGCGGCTCGGAGACGCCCGCCATCGGCTTCTCGATCGGAATGGACCGGCTCCACATGGCGACGACCGAAGCGCGCCCCGAGGGCGCCGCGTCGGCTCCCGACGCGTTCGTCGTGGCGCGGGCGCCCGAGGCGGCCGTGGAGGCGCTCGCGGCGGCGCGGTCGCTCCGCGGCGTCCTCGACCCGCGCGAGGAGCGGCCCCTGCGGGTGATGGCCGACGTGCAGCAGCGGAGCACGTCGTCCCAGATGAAAGTGGCGTCCCGGCTCGGAGCGAAGTTCGTCGTCTTCGTTCCCAAGGACGACGACGGATACGGGGTTCGCGACATGATCGTGGGAAAGGACGAGATGAAGCAGCCGAGTCTTGAATCGCTTGGATCCTGGCTCCGCGACCGGCGGCGCGCGGCGGAGGGGGCCCGATGAACGGCATCGAACCGCTCCTCCACCGCAAGCGGACCCACCGCTGCGGCGATCTCAGGCCGGAGGACGCGGGAACGCGCACCCGGCTCATGGGGTGGGCCGATCGCGTGCGCGACCACGGCGGCGTCCTCTTCCTCGACCTCCGCGACCGCTACGGCCTGACGCAGGTCGTCTTCCGCCCGGAGAAGCTGAACGCCAAGACGATGGAGCTGGCGCGCTCCATCGGGAGCGAGTTCGTGGTCCTGATCGAGGGAACAGTGCTCCTGCGGCCGAAGGGGAGCGAGAATCCCGACCGCCCCACCGGGAGCATCGAGGTGGAAGCCGACGCGCTCGCCATCCTGAACACCAGCAAGACGCCGCCCTTCCCGCTCGACGAGGAGGGGAGCGCGTCGGAGGACCTCCGGCTCCGCTACCGCTACCTCGATCTCCGCCGCGAGCCGCTGAAGCAGAGCCTCATCTTCCGTCACCGGATGGTCCGCTCCGTGCGCGAGTACCTCTCGGATCACGATTTCCTCGAGATCGAGACGCCGCTCCTCGTGAAGCCGACGCCCGAGGGCGCGCGCGACTACGTGGTGCCGGCGCGGCTGCAGCCGGGGAAGTTCTACGCGCTCCCCCAGTCGCCGCAACTCTACAAGCAGATCCTGATGGTCTCGGGCTTCGACCGGTACTTCCAGATCGCGAAGTGCCTCCGCGACGAGGATCTCCGCGCCGACCGGCAGCCCGAGTTCACCCAGATCGATCTCGAGATGAGCTTCGTTTCGGAGGAGGACGTCTTCGGGATCGTCGAGGGGATGCTGGAAGCGGTCTTCCGCCGCGACCTCCGGCGCGAGTTGAAGACGCCCTTCCCGCGCATCACGTACCGCGAATCGATGGACCGCTACGGGAGCGACAAGCCCGACCTCCGCATTCCGTTCGAGATCAAGGACGTCACCTCCGCGGCCGGGGAGAGCGCGTTCGAGAAGTTCCGCGAGGCGAAGCAGCAGAGCCCCGCGCAGATGACCGGAGCGCTCGCGGTGCCCGGTCAGGGCGGCGCGTCCCGACGCGAGATCGAGGCGTGGGAGGCCGCGGCGAAGGTGATGGGCGCGGCCGGCCTCGCCTGGGCGCGCGTGAAGGGGAGCGCGCTGGACGGGGGCATCGCGAAGTTCTTCGCCGAGGGCGACCTCGCCGCGAAGCTCCTCGCCGCCGCCGGCGCGAAGGACGGCGATCTCCTCCTCCTCGCGTCGGGTCCGCGGGCAACGGTGCTTCGCGCCCTCGGCACCGTGCGGACCCACGTCGGCAACCAGAAGTTCCCGCTCGATCCGAAGGACTTCCGCTTCGTCTGGGTCCACCAGTTCCCGCTCTTCGAGTGGGACGAGGAGCGGAAGTCGTGGGTGCCGGCCCACCACATCTTCACGATGCCGCTCGACGAGCACCTGGCCCATCTCGAATCGGATCCGGGGAAGGTGCACGCGCAGCTCTACGACCTCGCGGCCAACGGCAACGAGCTGGCCAGCGGGAGCATTCGGATCCACCGGAAGGACATCCAGGAGAAGGTGCTCCGCCTGATCGGCATGAAGCCCGAGGAGGCCCACATGAAGTTCGGCTTCCTCCTCGAGTCGTTCGAGTACGGGGCGCCGCCGCACGGCGGAATCGCGCTCGGCCTCGACCGGCTGGTGATTCTCTTCCACGGCGGCGAGTCGATCCGGGACGCGATCGCCTTCCCGAAGACGGCCAGCGCCACGTCGCTCATGGATGGCGCGCCCGCGCCGATCGACCCATCCGATCTGAGGGACCTGAAGCTCCGGCTCGACACCTGAGCCGGTTCCCGCCCGCCGACCTGGCACCCTTCCTGCGAATCAGTTCGAGCCGGGGCGGGACTTGACTTCCCTGCGACCCGGGCCTACCGTCCAATGCACGGCGAGGGTGCCGGGAGGGGTCCTCGCCGAACACTTAAGTTGAATAATAACAATATCTTGGAAAATCCACACGGCGCCGGCCCGAGCGGACGGCGCGAGAACGGCCGCGCGACCACGTCCAGCGTCCGACCGGACCGGATTTGGCCGGCGACCACTTCGGGGGTCCGCGTCCCCGGGGCTTTCAACCTCTTATATCTAATAGTTGCAATTATTTGCGGCTGCGGAGGCGCGACCGTTCCGTGCCCGACACCGCTCGCGGATCTCGATCGGCATCGAACGGAATCTGAAGAGGCTCAGGCGGCCGCCGAGGAGGCCC
>DATIQI010000213.1:0-5400 GCA_035470985.1 Acidobacteriota bacterium | reverse complement strand
GATCGCATCCATGTCGGCCCGGTGCCACCGATGGGACGACATCGAGATCCACTACCGCGGCGAGGTCCTCGCCTCGACGGGACACGGATTCTCCGGGATGTCGCGCCGCGCGCTCCTCGCCATCCTGGCCGATCGCTGCCGTGAGGTCGGCGTGAAGCTCTGCTTCCAGCGGGAGGTGGCGGATCCGGAGTCGCTCCGCGACGCCGACCTGATCCTCGCCGCCGACGGCGTGAACTCGGCGATTCGCGAGCGCTACCGCGACGCGTTCCGCCCGGTCGTGGACACGCGGCCGAACCGATTCGTATGGCTGGGAACGACGAAGCCCTTTCCGGCGTTCACCTTCTACTTCAAGAACGACCCGCACGGGCTCTGGCGCGTGCACGCGTACCAGTACGAGCCGGGCCTGTCGACCTTCATCGTGGAGGCGCGCGACGCGACGTGGCGCGCGGCCGGCATGGATCGGGCCGACGAGGCCGCCACGCTCGCCTTCTGCGAGCGGCTCTTCGCCGAGGAGTTGGCGGGGCACCGGCTCCTCTCGAACCGCTCGCTCTGGCGCCAGTTCCCGACGATCCGGAACGAGCGCTGGTCGCACGGGAAGGTCGTTCTGATGGGCGACGCGGCGCACACGGCCCACTTCTCGGTGGGATCGGGAACGAAGCTCGCCATGGAGGACGCCATCGCGCTGGTCGAGGCGCTCGAGGCGGAGCGCGACGTGCCCGCGGCCCTCGCCGCGTACGAGGCGGCGCGCCGTCCCGCGGTCGAGAGCCTTCAGCGCGCGGCGCAGGCGTCGCTCCAGTGGTTCGAGGACACCGAGCGCTACATGGACCTCGCGCCGCTCCAGTTCGCCTTCACGCTCCTCACCCGGAGCCTCCGCGTGACGCACGAGAATCTCCGGGCGCGCGATCCCGCGTTCGTCGCCCGGGTGGACGCCTGGGTCGCGGCGGAAGCGGCGAAGCAGTCGGGGGTCGCGGTCGCGAGCGCCCCGGGCGCGCCGCCCCCTCCGATGTTCACGCCCTTCCGCCTCCGCGATCTTCTCCTCCCGAATCGCGTGGCGGTTTCGCCCATGTGCCAGTACATGGCGACCGACGGGGTGCCGAACGACTGGCACCTGGTCCACCTCGGCGCTCGGGCGATCGGCGGCGCGGGGCTCCTCTTCACGGAGATGACGGACGTGAGCGCGGAGGGAAGGATCTCGCCCGGCTGCACGGGGATCTACGACGACGCGCAGACGGAGGCCTGGAAGCGGATCGTCGGGTTCGTTCGCGCGAATTCCGACGCGAAGATCGGCATGCAGCTCGGCCACGCGGGCCGGAAGGGATCGACCCGGCTCTCGTGGGAGGGCGATTCGGAACCGCTGGCCGCGGGCAACTGGCCGATCCTGGCGCCGTCGCCGATTCCGTACCGCCGCGAGAGCCAGGTGCCGCAGGAGATGACCCGGGCCGACATGGAGCGGGTGATCGCCGCGTACGTCCGCGCGACCCGGAACGCGATCGTGGCCGGCTTCGACCTCCTGGAGATCCACATGGCGCACGGCTACCTCCTCGCGAGCTTTCTCTCGCCGCTCACGAACCGGCGCGCCGACGGCTACGGGGGGTCCCTGGACGCGCGGATGCGCTTCCCGCTCGAGGTCTTCGACGCGGTGCGCGCGACGTGGCCGGCCGAGCGGCCGATGTCGGTGCGCATCTCCGCGGTCGACTGGCATCCCGAAGGGAACCAGCCCGAGGACGCCGTGGCGATCGCGCGCGCCCTGAAGGAGCACGGCTGCGACATCGTGGACGTCTCGGCCGGTCAGACCGTCCCCGACCAGCGGCCCGTCTACGGGCGGCTCTTCCAGACTCCGTTCGCCGACCGGATCCGGCACGAAGTCGGGATCGCCACCATGGCGGTCGGCGCCATCTCCTCGTACGCCGACGTGAACACGATCATCGCCGCGGGACGCGCCGATCTCTGCCTCATGGCCCGCGCCCACCTCTACGATCCGTACTGGACGCGCCACGCCGCTCAGGAACTGGGGCGGCCGCTTCCGTGGCCGAGCCCGTACCACACGATCGACAACTACAAACCGCGCTTCGCGTGAGGTAGTGACGATGGCCCTCACCTATTCCAGCTACTTGAAGATCGACGAGCTCCTGGCGCTCCAGAGGCCGGTCTCGGACGGGCCGGAGCACGACGAGACGCTCTTCATCGTGATCCACCAGGTCTACGAACTCTGGTTCAAGCAGATCCTCCACGAGGTGGACTACCTGAAGACGCTCCTCGAGGGGGGCGACGTGCCGCGGGCGCTCCACACGCTGAAGCGGATCCTCACGATCCTGAAAGTCGTGGTGGCCCAGATCGACATCCTCGAGACGATGACGCCGCTCGAGTTCCTTTCGTTCCGCGAGCGCCTCGAGTCGGGAAGCGGGTTCCAGTCGTTCCAATTCCGGGAGGTGGAGTTCGTGCTGGGCCTGAAGCGGCCGGCGGCCCTGGAGCGCTATCCGGCCGGAAGCGACCACCGCGCGCGCCTGGAGCGCCGGATGGCCGCGTCCACGCTCTGGGATTCGTTCCTCCGCTTCCTCGCGCGGCTCGGCTACGCCGTCCCCGCGCCGCTCCTCTCGCGCGACGTCACGAAGCCGATCGAGCCCTCCGAGGAGCTGCGTCGCGTGCTGGTGGAGGTCTATCGGAAGGACCCGATGGCGAGCGTCCTCTGCGAGCGGATGGTGGACCTGGACGAGGGAATCCAGGAGTGGCGCTACCGCCACGTGAAGATGGTGCAGCGCACGATCGGGACGAAGCGGGGCACGGGCGGATCCGAGGGCGCCGCCTACCTCATGACGACGCTGAACCAGCCGCTCTTCCCGGACCTCTGGACCATCCGGACGGAGCTCTGACGTGACCGCGACGCCGCTCCGCGTCTCCGACCTCGCCGCGGCGTCGAATCCGCTGGCGCGGCACTACGCCCGCTTCCGCGTCGCGGAGCGGCTCCTCCTGACCGGACATTCGCATCAGGCGTGGCCCGACGTCGCGGAGGAAGGGGTGGTCGAGGCGTGGAACGACGCCGCCGCGCTGGTGGACGAGAAGTGGGGGCGCGCGTTCGAGAAGGCCGATCGCGTGCGCGCGGGGTACGCCGCGCGGCTCGGCGTGCCCCCGGGCGAGATCGCGCTCGGGCAGAACACGCACGAGCTGGTGACGCGCTTCCTCTCCGCGCTCCCGCTCGACCGCCGCCCGCGCCTGGTCACCACCGACGGGGAGTTCCACACGATCCGCCGCCAGCTCGATCGCCTGGCGGAGGATGGCCGCCTCGACGTCGTGAAGGTCGCCGCCGAGCCCGTGGCGACGCTCGGGGCGCGCCTGGCCGCCGCCGCGACCGACCGGACGGCCGCGGTGCTCGTCTCGTCCGTCCTCTTCGGCACCGCCCGGATCGTCCCCGGACTGCGCGAGCCGGCCGAGGCCTGCCGTCGCGTGGGCGCGGAGCTCCTCGTGGACGCGTACCACCAGGTGAACGTCGTGCCGCGATCGGTTCCGGAGGACGGCTTGCAGGGCGCCTTCGTGGTGGGGGGCGGCTACAAGTACTGCCAGCTCGGCGAAGGGGTCTGCTTCCTCCGCGTTCCACCGGGGCGCGACGAGCTCCGCCCGATCCTGACCGGCTGGTACAGCGAGTTCGCGCGCCTCACGCGCCGGGCGTCGGGCGAAGTGCCGTATGGAGAGGGACCCGCGCGCTGGAGCGGCGCCACGTACGATCCGACCAGCCACTACCGGGCCGCGCGCGTTCTCGACTTCTTCGACGAGCAGGCCCTCACGCCGGCGCTCCTTCGCGAGATCAGCCGGCACCAGATCGAACTCCTCGCGGCGTCGTTCGACGCCCTCGACCTCGATCCGGGAGTCGTGGCGCGGGAGCGCGACGTGACGCCGGAAGGGATCGCGGGATTCCTCGCCCTCCGGGCCCCGAGGGCCGGCGAGCTCTCGGCGCGCCTCCGCGAGGAGGGGGTCCTGACCGACCACCGGGGCGACCTCCTCCGGCTCGGTCCCGCCCCCTATCTCTCCGACCGGCAGCTCCGCGACGCCGTCGCCGCGCTCGGCCGGGTCGCGCGCGCGTCATGACGGACCCGGCGCCCGCCCGCTCGGTGCACGAGTTCGCCGTCCTCACGATCGACGGGGAGGCGAAGTCGCTGGCCGACTACGAAGGAAAGGTCCTCCTGATCGTGAACACGGCCTCGAAGTGCGGCTTCACGTCCCAGTACGAATCGCTGGAGTCGCTCTACGGGAGGTACCGCGACCGGGGATTCGAAGTCCTGGCGTTCCCGGCCAACGACTTCATGGGACAGGAGCCGGGCACGAACGAGGAAATCCGCGAATTTTGCGCGACGAACTACACGACGACGTTCCCGCTCTTCGCGAAGATCAGCGTGAAGGGGAAGCGGATCCATCCGCTCTACGACTACCTGACGCGCGCTTCGGGATTCCCGGGAGCCGTCTCCTGGAACTTCAACAAGTTCCTCGTCGGCCCCGACGGGCGCGTCACGGCGCGCTGGGGCTCCCCGACCGATCCGCTCGCGAAGGCCGTGACGTCGAAGATCGAGGCGCTCCTGCCCGCGCGATCGTGAGAGGTCCGATGCGACCAAAGAAGTAGAGTCCTCGACGCTCCCCTCGGTCTCTAATCCCTCGTAGTCGCCCGATCCGATCCAGAACCCGCGCCACGAGGGACTCCATGCTCCGAACCGTCCTCTTCTTCGTCCTGGCGGCGCTGGCGTCGCTCTCCGTCGCCGGCTGCCGGAAGGAGTTCACGCCGCGCGACTACGCGCTCGACCGGGCCCCCTCCGAGCTTCGCTACGCCGCGGCCGAGGCCGAGAGCACCATCGCCTTCCTCCAGCGCCGGCTCGGCGCGCGACTGAAGTCCGAGCTGGAGCGCGCCGGCCCGGTGGTCGCGGTCGCGGTCTGCCGCGACTCGGCCCAGATCATGACCGCCGACGTGGCGGAGCAGTGGGGGATCCAGGTCGGGCGGACGAGCCACCGGCTTCGAAATCCCGCCAACGCGCCGCGCGAGTGGGCGCGGGCCTACGTCGCGGCGGTCGATTCGGGAGCCAAGGCGTCGCAGGTGAAGAGCATCCTGGTCGACCTGGACGACCGGGTCGGCGTGCTCCAGCCGATCGCGACGGCGGCGCTCTGCGTGCAGTGCCACGGAGCGCCCGACTCGCTCTCGGCCGACATGAAGCGGGTCCTGAGCGAATCGTACCCGGAGGACCAGGCGATCGGGTTCGCCGAAGGGGATCTGCGCGGCTTCTTCTGGGCGGAGGCGGCGCGAAGGAAGTAGACGATCGACGCCGCGATCCCTATTCTCCTGGGAAATCTCACAGGAAGCCGCTGTCCTCACGACGGTCAGCCCCGGCCCGCTGAATATACTGGCATTGGCGGGGGTGCTGC
>DATIQI010000212.1:0-8121 GCA_035470985.1 Acidobacteriota bacterium | reverse complement strand
AGGGGCACGGCGACTGGGCGAGCGCGGTGGCGCTCACGCTCGCGAAGCCGGCACGGCGCGCTCCGCGCGACGTCGCGGCCGCCATCGCGGGGGCGATCGCGCCCGATCCCGCGCTCTACGACCGGGTCGAGATCGCCGGGCCCGGATTCCTGAACTTCCACCTCTCGAAGGCGTGGCTCCACGAGACCCTCCGGAGCATCGTCCGCGATCCCGAGACGTTCGGCGCCACCGGAACCGGACGAGGGCGGCGCATCCTCGTCGAGTACGTCAGCGCGAACCCGACGGGGCCCCTGAACGTGGTCAGCGCTCGCGCCGCGTCGTTCGGCGACGCGCTCGTCCGGCTCCTGCGCGCCGCGGGCTACGCCGCCGACGGCGAGTTCTACGTGAACGACTGGGGCCTCCAGGCCGAGCTCTTCGGCGCGACCGTGCGGACGCGCTTCGCCGAGGCCCGCGGCCTCCCGGCGCCGCCCGTCCCGGAGGAGGGATACGCGGGCGCCTACGTCGCGGAGCTCGTGGCGCGGCTCGATCCCGCCGAGGGAACGGCGTGGCTGGCGCTCCCCGAGCGGGAGCAGCGCCTTCGGTTCGGCGCCTGGGGGATCGAGCGGATGGTCGCCTCTCAGCGCGCGGCGCTGGAGCGCTTCGGCGTGCGAATGGACCGCTGGTACTCGGAAGGCGACCTGCACCGTTCGGGCGCGCTCGACGCCGTGCTGGATCGCCTGACGCGGGCGGGACACGTGGAGGAACGGGACGGGGCGCGCTGGTTCCGCTCCACCGCGTTCGGAGACCAGGAGGACCGGGTCCTCGTCCGCTCCAACGGCATCCCGACCTACTCGCTCGCCGACGCGGCGTACCACGACGACAAGTTCGCGCGCGGCTACGAGCAGCTGATCGACGTCCTCGGCCCCGACCATCACGGCCACGTCGTCCGCATGAAGGGGCTCGTCGCCGCGCTCGGCCACGATCCCGCCCGATTCGACGTGATCCTGCTCCAGTGGGTGAAGCTGATGCGGGGCGGGGAGGTGGTGAAGATGTCGAAGCGCGCCGGCGAGTTCATCGAGATGGACGAGCTGCTGGACGAGGTCGGCGTGGACGCGGCCCGCTTCTTCTTCCTCATGCGGCGCGCGGAGAGCCCGCTCGACTTCGACATGGAGCTGGCGGCGAAGCGGACGGAGGAGAACCCCGTCTACTACGTCCAGTACGCGCACGCCCGGATCGCCCACATCCTCGACTACGCGCGGGGCCAGGGGGCGCCCGATCCCGATCCCGCGACCTCACGCCTCGAGCTCCTGGCCGAGCCCGAGGCCGATGCCGTGCTCCGGGCGTTGGCCGGCTTCCCGTCGCTGGTCGCGGCCTCGGCGAGGACCCGCGAGCCCCATCGCATCACGACGTATCTCAAGGAGTTGGCGGCGAAGTTTCATGTGTTCTATCACCATCATCGCGTGGTGACCCAGGATGTTCCCCTGACCGAGGCGCGGCTCCTCCTCACGAAGGCGACGGGGGCCGTGATCCGCCGCGCCCTCGGCCTTCTGGGCGTGAGCGCGCCGGAGGCGATGTAGGCATGGCGATCGTCGTCGTCGGCTCGCTCGGGCTCGACACCATCGAGACCCCCGCGGGGCGGGCCGAGGAAGTACTGGGCGGCTCCGCCGCCTACTTCGCGCTCGCGGCCCGGCACTTCCTTCCCGTATCGCTCGTCGCCGTCGTCGGGACCGACTTCCCGCACGCGGCCCGGACGATGCTCGACCACCCCGACCTCGACCTCGACGGCGTCGAGCACGCGGAGGGGAAGACGTTCCGCTGGGAGGGTGTCTACACCCAGGACATGAACTCGCGCGATACGCTCCGGACCGAGCTGAACGTCTTCGAGCACTTCCGGCCCCATCTCCCGGCCCGGCTCCGCTCGCTGCGGAACGTCTTCCTGGCGAACATCGACCCGACGCTCCAACGCGGCGTCCTCGACCAGCTCGACCAGCCGCGGCTCGTCCTGGCCGACACCATGAACTACTGGATCCGGACGAAGCGGCAGGAGCTGCTCCGGACCTTGAAGCAGGTGCGGATGCTCCTCATCAACGAGGAGGAGGCGCGGGAGCTGACCGGCGAGCCTCTGACGCACCGGGCCGCTCGCGCCATCCTGGATCTCGGGCCCGACACGGTGGTCATCAAGCAGGGAGAGCACGGCGCGTTCCTCCAGACCGAGAACCTCTACTTCGCCTGCCCCGCGTACCCGGTGGAGGGAGTCGTCGACCCGACCGGCGCGGGCGACACCTTCGCGGGAGGCTTCTTCGGCGCGCTGGCGCGCATGGGGCGCGTCACCGACGTGAATCTCCGCCGCGCGGTCGTCTACGGCATCGTGCTCGCGTCGTTCACGGTCGAGGGGTTCGGCGTCACGGGGCTCCTGCGCGTCGAGCGCGAGGAGATCCTCCGCCGCACGGAAGCGATCCTCGGCATGACGCAGTTCTCGCTCGACAACACCGCGCGGCTCCTCCGGTAGGCGGAGGTAGAATGGAAGCCGCCCCGAGGCCCGACGGCGACGGACGTCCGACGCGGCGGTTCCGCCACGTCGCGGCGGCCGCGGCGTGAACTCCTTGCGACGCGGCGCGCGCGGCGCCCGCGGCGCGTGGCATGCCGCTTGCCCCGGCCGGGGAGCACGGCGCTCGCATCGTTCCCGGACCGGAGACTTCGGTTGCCTCCTGTAAACGCCAAGCATCGCGCCTCGAGACGGGTTCCGGCGTGGATTCCGCGCGCCGCCTGGTTCGCGGTGCCGTCGTTCCTCGCGGCGCTGCCGTTCCTCCTCGCGCTCTTCGGCGGGCCGGAGCTGAAAGCGATCCGATGGGATCCGTGGGGCGTCGCCGTCTGGTTCGTGCTCCTCCTCGCGGCCGAGGCCCTTCCGATTCCGCTGCCCCGAGGGGGCACCGTGACGGTCGCCTCCATTCTGGACGTCGGGGCGATCCTCCTCTTCGGGCCCTGGGTCGCGGGCGCGCTCGACCTCGCGACGACGATCCCGGCGCAGATGATCCTCCTGCGCCAGAGGGGGAGCGCGGCGGCGCTGAACGCGGGGCTCTACGCCTCCACGACCATTCTGGCGGGCGCCGCCTACCTGGCGGCCGGCGGCTCGCTGGGCGCGCCCCGCTTCCCGCACGACCTCTGGCCCACGCTCCTCGCGGGCTCGCTCTACTTCGCGCTGAACACCGGCTGGGTGAGCCTGGTCCTCGGCGCGCGCACGCGCGAATCGGCGCTCACCATCTGGCGGCAGCAGTTCCGGGACGGCGTGCCGCAGGCGGCGCTCGCCATCGGCTTCGGACTCCTCTTCGCGCAGGTGCGGGTCGTCGGGGGGATCGGCGGCGTGCTCCTCCTGGTGGTGCCGCTCCTCCTCGCGCGCCACGCGCTCCGCCTCTACGCGGACCTGCGCGAGGACCTGGTCTCCTTCGTCCGCGCGCTGAGCGTGGCCCAGGACGCGATCGATCCCTACACGCACGAGCACTCGGTGCGCGTCGCGGACTACGCCGTGCGCGTGGCCCGCCACGTCGGCCTGCCGGAATCCGAGGTGGAGACGATCCACTACGCCGCGCTGGTCCACGACATCGGGAAGATAGCGCAGCCACCCGACGTCATCCGCAAGCCCTCGTCGCTCGACGCGGAGGAACGGCGCCTCATGATGCGCCACCCCGAAGCCGGGGCGCGCATCGTCGGGGAGATCCGGGCGCTTCGCGCGGCCGCCGTCATGGTGCGGACGCATCACTGGCGCCCCGACGGAAAGGGCTATCCGCCCGGCCTCACGGCGGCGGACGTTCCGCTCGGCGCGCGGATCATCAACGTCTGCGACGCCTTCGACGCGATGACGTCCGACCGGCCCTACCGGCGCGGCCTGGCGCCGTCGGAGGCCATCCTGGAATTGCGGCGCCACGTCGGATCCCAGTTCGACGGCGATCTCGTGGAGGCGCTCGAGGAATTGCACGAAGCCGGCCGGCTCGGCGTGGAAGCGTTCGAGGCGGCTCAAGTCCTGGAGGAGGTTCGATGACCCGCTACGAGGACGCCGGCGTCAATATCCGAAAGGGCGAGGAGGCCGTCGCCCGAATCAAGGAGCTCTGCCGCTCCACGTTCGGCCCCGGCGTCGTCGGGGACCTCGGCGCGTTCGCCGGCGCCTTTCGCGTGCCGGGCGCCCCGGGAAAAGTGCTCCTCTCGAGCATCGACGGCGTCGGCACGAAGGTGAAGGTCGCGATCCTCTGCGACCGCCACGACACGATCGGCTACGATCTCGTCTGCCACTCGGCGAACGACATCCTGGTCCACGGCGGCGCGCCCCTCTTCTTCCTCGATTACATCGCGCTCGGCACGCTCCTTCCCGAGCGGGTCGAGCAGCTCGTCTCGGGGCTCGCGCGCGGGTGCCGCGAGGTGGGCTGCGCCCTGATCGGAGGGGAGACGGCCGAGATGCCGGGTCTCTACGCGCCGGGCGACTACGACCTCGCGGGCGCCATCGTCGGGATCGCCGACGAGGGCGCGATGATCGGGGGGCGGGACATCGAGGCGGGGGACGTCCTCTTCGGGCTGCCGAGCGTGGGGCTCCACACGAACGGATACTCGCTCGCGCGGAAGATCCTCTTCGATTCGATGGGGCTCACGGTGCGCGACCGCTTCCCGGGCCTCGACGAGACGGTGGGGGACGCGCTCCTTCGGCCGCACCCCTACTACGGTCCGGCGGTCGCCGCGGCGCGCGGGGCGGGAGCGGTGCGCGGGATCGCGCACATCACCGGCGGCGGGATCCCGGGCAATCTCGCCCGCGTGCTCCCCGAGAGGATCGGCGCGGAGGTGGCGCGCGGATCCTGGCCGGTTCCACCCATCTTCCGCACGCTCGTCGACGCGGGACGCGTGGCGGAGGAGGAGGCGCTCGAGGTTTGGAACATGGGGATCGGCATGATCCTCGTGGTGCGGCGGGGCGACGCCGACGCGGTGGAGCGCGCGCTGGCCGGAGCGGGACATGCGGCGCATCGGATCGGTGCCGCGACGAAGGGTGCGCGGGAGGTGCGCGTCACGGGTTGAGCGAGGCGCCGGGAGCCGGGAGCGGCACGGCGCCGGAGACGGACATCGAGACGTCCGGGAGGGCCCGGACGGAAGGGGAGGTGGAGTGGTGGAACCGACGAAGGGGCTCGCGCCGTGGGCCCGCGGTCACGACGGCGATCGGCTCGATCCGGACGCGCTCGCGCCCGGAGGACTCGGCCCGCACGCCGAAACGCTCGGCCTGGTCGGGCGAAGCGCGGCGCTCGCGGCGATGGCGGAGCGCCTGGAGCGGCTGGCGCGGAGCCACGCGACGGTCCTCATCCGGGGCGAGACGGGAACCGGGAAGGAGCTGGTGGCCCGCGCGCTCCATCACCTGAGTCCCCGCACCACGCGGCCCTTCCTCCCGCACAATTTCGCCGCCATTCCCGACACGCTCGTGGAGAGCGAGCTCTTCGGCCACGCGCGCGGCGCCTTCACCGGCGCGCACGCCGACCGGGCCGGCCTCTTCGAGCAGGCGCAGGGCGGGACCCTCTTCCTGGACGAGATCGGCGACGCCGGCTCCGGCGTGCAGAGCCGGCTCCTGCGCGTCCTGCAGGAGGGCGAGATCCGCCGCCTCGGAGACGGCCGCGTCCGTCGCGTGGACGTGCGCGTGGTGGCGGCGACGCACCGCGACCTGGTGGAGGCGGTCCGCTCCGGCCGGTTCCGCGAGGATCTCTACTACCGGCTCCACGTCCTGGAACTGGAGGTGCCGCCCCTTCGCGAGCGCCGGGACGACGTGCCGCTCCTCGTCGCGCACGTCCTTCGCCGGCTCCGGACGCGCGAGGGCCTGGAGGCGGGGGGCCTGACGCGGGGCGCCCTCCGGCGGCTGGCGAGCCACGCGTGGCCCGGAAACGTGCGCGAGCTGGAGGCGGTCCTGACGCGCGCGGCCCACGCGGCGCTTCCGTCGGGGATCGTGACGGAGGAGACGCTGGGCGATCTCGAAGCGCGTTTCTCGGAGCGGCTCGCGCTCCACTCGGAGGCGCTGCGCGACCGGACGCGCGTCTTCGAAGCCGACGTGATCGAACACGCGCTCCGCCGCCACGGCGGCAACCGGACGCGCGCCGCCCGCGAGCTGGGCATCACGCGGCAGGGGCTCTGGAAGAAGCTGCGCCGCTTCCGCGCGGAGGAGTCGGCCGCGCGCCGCGAGGGGGAATGGTCTTGATTTCGGGCCGCCGCGCGACCGATACTCGCCCCTCGTTCGCCCCTCGATTCGAACCCCCAGCGCGGGAGAAGGCTCCGTGGAAAAGCGTCCCCTCCGCCTCGGCGTGATCGGCGCCGGGCACGTCGCCCAGACGAACCACCTGCCCGCGCTGAAGAAGCGCCGCGACGTGGACGTCGTCGCGCTCTGCGACGACGACATCGAGAAGGGGCGCGCGGTGGCCCAGCGCTTCGGGATCCCCCGCACGTTCCAGGACTACGAGAAGCTCCTCCGCGAAGACGACATCGACGCCGTCATCGTCTCCACGCCGAACCACCTGCACGCGCCGATGTCGGCCGCCGCCCTCGGGCACGGCAAGCACGTGCTCTGCGAGAAGCCGCCGGCCCGGAACGCCGCCGAGGCCGCGCAGGTCGCCGACGCGGCGCGCCGCGCCGACCGCGTCCTCATGTACGGCATGAACAAGCGCTTCCAGGGCGACGTTCAAGTGCTGCGCCAGTACATGTCGCGCGGGGAGTTCGGGAAGATCTTCTACGCGAAGGCGGGCTGGCTGCGGCGCCGCGGCGACGAGCGGGGACCGGCCTGGTACAGCAACAAGCGAAGCTCGGGCGGCGGCGTGCTGATGGACCTCGGCGTGCAGATGCTCGACCTGGCGCTCTGGCTCCTGGGGAATCCGACCGTCGCGTCCGTGAGCGCGACGAAGTACGCCGTCGATCCGCGACAGGAGGTCGAGGACACGCTCGCCGCGCTCCTGGTCTTCGAGAACGGGGCCTCGCTCTCCCTGGAGGTCTCCTGGGCGCTCCTCCTCGAGAAGAGCTTCCCCTACCTGAACATGTTCGGCACGCACGGCGCCGCGCTCCTGAAGCCGTTCAAGGTCCACAAGGAGCTGAACGGCAAGCTGCTCGACGTCACGCCCGCGCTCGACGCGTCGGCCAGCTCGTACAAGCAGTCGTACGAGGCGGAGCTCGACCACTTCCTCCGCTGCGTCACGCAGGGCGAGACGCCCATGGCGTCGGCCGAGGAAGGGCTCGCGCTGATGAAGGTGATCGACGCCATTTACCAGTCGGCCGAGACCCGCCACGAGGTCCGGCTCCATTAACCACCTCCGCGGCCTCGCGCTGGCGGCGGGCTCCGGCGTCCTCCTCAGCCTCGCCTTCCCGAACACCGGCTGGTGGGCCCTCGTCTTCGTGGGGCTCGTGCCGCTCCTCCTCGTCCTCCACCGGGGTGCGCTCGCGCCGGGAGATCACGGCCCCGCGCCCCGCGGGACGCGCTGGGCGCCCTGGGCGGCCGGGTCGGCCTTCGCGCTCCTCCTCTTCACGTGGATCACGCGACTCCCCGCGCACGCGATGACGCAGCCGTGGCTCATCGGGCCCGGCCTCCTCCTCCTCGCGCTCTACCTGGGGCTCTACGTCGCCCTCTTCGGCTGGATCGTCCGCGTCCTGAGGCGCCGCCTCGGCCTCTCGGTCTTCGTCACCGCGCCGGTCGCGTGGAGCGCGAGCGAGTGGCTGAAGAGCTCGGGCGAGCTCGGCTGCCCGTGGGGGAATCTCGGATCGGCGCTGGCCGGGCAACCCGCCTGGATCCAGCTCGCCTCGGTCGTCGGGTCGCCCGGACTCTCGCTCTGGATCGTCGGGGTGAACGCGTTCCTCGCGGCGGCGATCGCGGCGTGGATGTCGCGCCGGCGCGTGGACGCGGTGCTTCGCCTCGCGCTCGGCCTCGGGCTCCTCGTGCTGCCGCCGCTCTGGGGCCAGGCGCGGCTTCGCGCCGCCGACCGGGCCGCGGCCACGATCGCGGACGGCGCGGCCTCGCTGGGCCGAGTGGCGCTCGTCCAGCCGAACATCGCGAGCGACCAGAAGTGGAATCCGGCCGCCCAGGACTCGGTGGTCGAGGCGATCTACCGCCTCACGCGCCGCGCCGCGGCCGATTCGATCGGACCC
>DATIQI010000211.1:0-12107 GCA_035470985.1 Acidobacteriota bacterium | reverse complement strand
GGGGTCTCGACCGTCATCATGATGGTGAGCTTCGTGGTCGGCTTCAACAACCAGATCACGGCCGCCTTCACCTCGTTCGGCACCCACCTCGTGCAGTTCCAGAAGTACGAGCCGCGGTTCGGCGGCGGGCCCGGGGGGCCGCCCGAGGAGCAGCGCAACCGGCGCGACCTCACGTACAGCCCGCGCCGAAGGCGGCGCCGGCTCCCGCTCCGGTTCCCGCGCCGGCGACGAAGCGCTCCTCGGAGGACCAGCGGCGGGCGGACGAAGCGCGGCGTCTGAAGGAAAAGCGGGAGGCGGAGGAACTCGCCTCCCGGGCGCGCCGCGTGGAAGCGGAACGCGCGGTGAAGGAGCGCATCGAGGCCGAAGAGCGCGCCGCGCGCGAGCGCCGCGCGGAGGTGGAGCGCGCCGCCCGAGAGCTCCGCGAGGAGGAAGAGCGCCTCGCCAAGCAGCGCCGCGAGGCGGAGGAACGCGCGGCGAAGCTTCGCCGCGAGGACGAGGAGCGCCTCGCCAGGCTGCGCCAGGAGGAGGCGGAGCGCCTGGCCAAGGCGCGCCAGGAAGAGGAAGAGCGTTTGGCCCGGGCGCGCCGCGAGGAAGTGGAGCGTTTGGCCAAGGCCCGGCGCGAGGAAGCGGAGCGCGCGGCCAAGCAGCGGCGCGAGGAGGAGCAACGCCTCGCCGAGGCGCTCCGCGAGCGGCAGCTCCGGGAGCAGGAGGCGCTCCGCGAGAAGCAGCGCCGCGAGCAGGAGGAACTCGTCGCGCGGCTCCGCCGTACGACCGAGTCGAGGGCCGTCTCCCCCGTGCTCTACGGGCGGCGCGCGGAGGATCGCCCGCCTCGCCGTTCGAACGGTTCCACGGCGGGCTGGATCACGGCCGCGATCCTCGTCGTGCTGGGTTTGAGCGTGGCGGTGATCGTCTCGCGAACGCGCCCCGCGGTTCCGGCGGACGCCTCGTCGCCGGCGCCGTCCGACGCGCCCGCCGCGTCGGAGACGCCGGGGTCGAACGACGAGTCCGCGGCGATCCCGGACGAGGCGCCGGCCGCCGAATCGAACCGTGCTCCCGAGCGCCACGAGGCCGCGGTCGACGACGAAGCCGCCCCGCCGGCCGCCGAGCCCGCGCCGAGGAAGCGCGCGAACGCGCCGCGCCCGCGCGCGGAGGCTCCCGAGCCCGGGCCGGGGCCCGACGTCGCGGCCGAGCGGCTCGTCGAGCGCCCGCCACAGAACATGGTCCCGGTCCGCACGATCATCACGACGACCAACACGGAGGCGGAAGCGGAGTCCGGCATCGCGCCGGGGGGCGACCAGGTCGCGGGTTCCACCGTGAACGGCGGCGGGGCCTCGGCCGGCGCGGCGGCGGCGAACGAACCGCGGCGCGAGTTCGAGCGCGCGAAGCGCTTGAGCGTGGACGCGGCGCGCGCGAGGAACGTCTCCGCCTATGAGGCGGCGGCGGCCGCGTGGGACGGCGCGCTCCCGAAACTCGCCGGTCTGCCCGAGGAAGAGGCGTTGGCGCGCCGCGAGCTGGCGCAGGCGCGCTTCCAGGCTTGGGCGATCGAGCCGACCCCCGCGCGCCGGGAGTCCGCGGTGAAGGCGGCGCGCGCCTATCTTCTCTTCGCCCCTCCCGGACCGGAACGCGACCAGGCCTGGACCTGGCTGGGCCGTCTGAAGCACTAGTCCCGCAACGCCTTCGGAGCCGGACGGGCGCGACCGCCCGCTCCCGCGCTCGCCACGATCCCCTCAAGGACGCTCCCCCTCGCGCCGATCTTTCGCTCCGAAGCCGTACCTCCTCGCGGGTCGGGCGAACGCGTTGCCAGTCAACAGTGTGTCGGGCATGGGGACGATGGACGAAGGAATCCTTCAGGAATTTCTTGCCGAATGTCACGAGAACCTCGGGCACGTCGAGGGCGACCTGGTCGCGCTCGAGCGCGACCCGGGCGATCCCGCGCGCATCGCGAGCGTCTTTCGCGCGTTCCACACGATCAAGGGGACGTGCGGCTTCTTCGGCTTCACGAAGCTCGCCTCGGTCACGCACGCCGGCGAGAACCTCTTGAGCCTCTTGCGCGCCGGCGACCGCCCCCTCACGTCGCCCATGGCCGACGCGCTCCTCGCGCTCGTCGACGCGGTCCGGGAGATCCTCGCCGCCATCGAGGCGACGCGGGAGGAGGGCGAGGGCGACTACGCGGCGCTGATCGACCGCTTGAACCGGCTCCAGGCCGAGACCGAAGCGGCCCCGCCGGAGCCGGCCCCGGCCCAGACGGCGGCTCCCGCCGCGACGGACGCGGCCCCGATTCCGTCGCGCCCTCCCGACGCGGTGGTGGTGCCGCCGGACGGGGGCCTCTTCGGTCCGCTCATCGAGAGCGGGCGGCTGGACCAGGAGGCGGTGGCCATCGCGGCGCAGCAGCAGCGCCTGGGCGACCCCAGGCGGCTGGGCGAGATCCTGGTCGATCACGGCGCGCTCCAGCCCCAGGACATCCTCGACGCGCTCCTCGCGAGGAGCGAGGCGGCGGCGAGCGCCCTCGCGGATTCCAGCATCCGCGTGGACGTCCACCTCCTCGATCTCCTGATGAACCTGGTCGGCGAGCTGGTGCTCGCGCGCAATCAGCTCCTGCTGAAGGTGGCGTCGCAGAACCACGCCGATCTCCCCGGCACGGTGCAGCGCTTGAATCACATCACCACGGAGCTGCAGGAGCGGATCATGAAGACCCGCATGCAGCCCGTGGGAAATCTCTACAACAAGCTCCCCCGCCTGGTGCGGGACGTGGCCGCCGCGTGCGGCAAGCAGGTCCGCCTGGACGTGGAGGGCGCGGACACCGAGCTCGACCGCACGATCATCGAGGCGATCCGCGATCCGATGACGCATCTGATCCGGAACGCGGTGGACCACGGCATCGAGCCGCCCGACGCGCGCACGGCGCGCGGCAAGCCGGCCGAGGGGCGCCTGATCGTTCGCGCGTTCCACGAGGGCGGCAAGGTCCACCTGGAAGTCTCCGACGACGGAGGCGGCTTGCCGCTGGCCGCCATTCGGGAGAAGGCCCTGGAGCGGAACCTCGTCCCCCCCGATCGGGTCGCGCGGATGAGCGACCGCGACTGGGCCAACGTCATCTTCCTCCCCGGCTTCTCGACGGCTCCGCGCGTGACGAACGTCTCCGGACGCGGCGTCGGCATGGACGTCGTGAAGACGAACGTGGAGCGGATCGGGGGCACGATCGACGTGGAGTCGAAGCCGGGCGAAGGGACCACCGTCCGGGTTCGGATCCCCCTCACGCTGGCCATCGTCCCCGCCCTCATCGTGGAGAGCGGCGGCGAGCGCTACGCGATTCCGCAGGTGAACCTGATCGAGCTGCTCCGCGTGGAGCGCGCGGAGGCCGCCACGCGGATCGCGACGGCGTACGACGCCCCCGTGCTGCGTTATCGCGACCGCCTCCTCCCGCTCCTCGACCTCCGCGATCTGCTCGGCATCCCCGCGCGGACCGCCGCGCACGGGATTCATGGCGGCGGCGGAGCCGGCTCGGCCGGAGACGAGGGCGCCATCTCGATCGCCGTGCTCCACGCGGACGGCGTCTCCGTCGGCCTGGTCGTGGACGAGATCGACGCGTCGCAGGAGATCGTGGTGAAGCCGCTCGGCGAGCCGCTCCGCCAGATCCCGGTCTTCGCGGGCGCGACCATCCTCGGCGACGGGACGGTGGCCCTGATCCTCGACGTGCCGGGCCTCGCGCGTCACGCCGACCTGACGCAGCGCGCGCTCGACGCCGCGCCGGTCGCGCCCGTCGAGACCGTGGACGCCGCACCGGCCGTCACGCAGACGCTCGTCGTCTGCCGCGCGGGCCAGCGCTGGACGGTGGCGATGCCGCAGGGACAGATCGCCCGTCTGGAGGAGTTCCGCCGCGCCGACGTGGAACGGGTCGGCGACCGGGCGGTCATCCAGTACCGAGGCGGGATCCTCCCCCTCGTCTCGCTCGGCGCGCTCCTCGACCTGGGCGGCGCGTCCGACGCGGCCGACATCGAGTGGATCGGGACCTCCGATCCGCTCCGTGTCGTGGTGCACGAGCGCGGAGGACGCGCCATCGGTCTCGTCGTGGAGGCGATCCTGGAAATCGTGGAGGAGCGCGTCGTGCCACGGGCCGCGTCGGCCTCGGACCCCGGCTCGAAGACCGGATTCGTCGGCGCGACGGTCGTCCGGGGCGCCGTCACGGAGCTCCTCGATCTCGAGGGTCTGGTGACGAGCGCCGACGTGGAGCGCCTGGCTTCGGTGGCCGCGCCGGCCGGAGGGAGCCGCTAGATGTCGGACGATCGCCTGCTCTGCACGTTCCGCGTGGCCGATCACATCCTGGGGCTCGACATCGCCGTCGTGCAGGAGGTGCTCCGGCGCCAGGAGATCACGCGCCTGCCGCTCGCGGCTCCGGCCGTCCGCGGCGTCATCAATCTCCGCGGGCGGATCGTTCCCGCCGTGGACCTCCGGCGCTGCCTCGAGCTCCCGCCCCCGGCGGTGGGATTCGAGCCGTCGAACATCGTGGTGCGCGGGCGCGACGACGCGGCCGCGAGCCTGCTGGTGGACGAAATCGGAGACGTCGTCACGGTGGCGGCGGTCTCCTACGAACGGGCGCCCGAGACGATGCGCGGCGCCGCGCGCGAGTTGATTCACGGGGTGTTTCCCCTTCACGACCGGCTGGTGCTCGAGCTGGACCTGGGAAAGGTCCTGCGGGCCGCCTATGCCTAGGAACCGGAGGCCCGGCACGGCCGGACGTCACGGAAGGAGCCGAACGTCA
The DNA here is from genome assembly GCA_035470985.1 of Acidobacteriota bacterium. Lineage (GTDB taxonomy): Bacteria > Eisenbacteria > RBG-16-71-46 > SZUA-252 > SZUA-252 > SZUA-252. The sequence goes on along the minus strand of DATIQI010000211.1, from coordinate 7,351 downwards.
TGATCCTCACGATTCGTCGCCAATTGGTGGGGAGCGCGCTCCTCGCGCTCGCGGGCTTCGTCGTCTTCGGCGTGGTGGCGTTCTTCACGCTGAACGACTTGAAGATCAACGGGCCGCGCTACCTTCGCATCGTGCAGGGAAAGGACCTGGTGGCCGACACCGTGCCCCAGTCGGTCACGCTGATCGAGTCGTACCTGGGCGTGCATCAGATGATCGGGGAGACCGATCGCCGCCGCCTCGACGACCTGATCCGCGACGCGCAGAAGCTCCGCGCGCAGTTCGAGGAGCGCCACGTGTACTGGGAGAAGTCGCTGCCGGCGGGCCCGCTCCGCGAGGCCCTGCACGACCGCGCCTATCCGCCCGCGGCGGAGTTCCTGAAGGTCCGGGACGACGAGTTCATTCCCGCCGTCCGTCGCGGCGACGACGAGGGCGCGCGCCTCATCGCTTCGTCGGTGCTGAAGCCGCTCTACGAGCAGCACATGAAGGCCGTGCTGGAAGTGGTGCAGCTCGCCACCAGCCAGACGACCCGCGAGGAGAAGGAGGCGCTGGGCATCGCGCAGCAGCGCTCGGCGGTGGTGCCGATCGTCGGGCTCCTCCTGGCGTTCATCACCCTGGCGATCGGCCTCATCCTCTCGCGCCGGATCGTCCACGCCATCGAGCAGATGCGCCGCGTGGCCGAGCGGACGGCGAGCGGCGATCTGTCGTCCCGCGTCCAGTACGCGGCCGACGACGAGCTGGGCCGGCTGGCGGGGGCGACGAACCAGATGGTGGACTCGCTCCGCCAGGTCCTCTCCCACATCGGAGAGCGGGCCGTCACGCTGGCCACCGCGTCGGAGGAACTCTCCTCCGTCTCGACCCAGATGATCGGAAGCGCCGAGGAGACTTCGCGCCAGGCGAGCATGGTCTCCTCCGGCTCGGAGCAGATCAGCCGGAACGTGGAGAGCGTCTCCGTCTCCGTGGAGGAGATGATCGCCAGCATCCAGGAGATCTCGAAGAACACCAGCGAGGCCGCGCGCGTGGCGACCGTCGCCGCCGGAGAGGCCGACGTGACGAACGCGGCCGTGAACAAGCTCGGCGCGAGCAGCGCGGAGATCGGCAAGGTCGTCCAGGTGATCAACACCATCGCCCAGCAGACGAACCTCCTCGCGCTGAACGCCACCATCGAGGCGGCGCGCGCGGGCGAGGCGGGCAAGGGATTCGCGGTCGTCGCCAACGAGGTGAAGGAGCTGGCGAACGAAACCGCGGCGGCGACGAAGGACATCAGCCGGAAGATCGAGGCGATCCAGGCCGACACGACGGACGCCATCCACGCGATCGGCAAGATCAGCGACACGATCCAGCAGATCAAGGACATCTCCAACTCCATCGCCACGGCCCTGGAGCAGCAGCTCGCCACGTCGGGCGAGATCGGACGGAACCTGGCCGAGGCGGCGCGCGGTTCGGGCGGGATCAGCGACGGCATCGTGAAGGTCGCCGAGATCGCCCGCGACACCGCCGGGAGCAGCGAGAACACGCAGAAGGCCGCCGAGGAGCTCGCGCGGCTGGCGGCGGAGCTTCGGGCGCTGACGCAGCGCTTCCGCTTCGCCGACGAGGGCGCCGACGGCGCGGGCGCCGCCGAGCGGGCGGCCATCGCCGCCCCGGCGACCGTGGTCGCCTTGGAAGCCGCCCGCGCGTCGCGGGAGCACCGGGCGGTGGATCGCGGCGAAGGACGCCGCGAGGACGATCGGGCCCCGCTGGCGAACGCCGGCTGAGCCGGGGAGGAGAGCGATGAAGGCACTGGTGGTCGACGATTCGCGCTCGATGCGCGCGATCCTGACGAAGCAGCTCCGCGAGCTGGGCTTCGAGGTCCGGGAAGCGTCCGGCGGCGCCGAGGCGCTCCGCTCGCTGCATCAGGAGGGCCCCGTGGATCTGGTCCTCCTCGACTGGAACATGCCGGAGATGGACGGCGCGGAGGTCCTGGCGCTCATCCGCTCCGAACCCCTCTACAAGGGCGTGCGGGTGATGATGGTCACGACCGAGAGCGAGATGTCCCAGGTGTCGGTCGCCCTGGAAGCCGGCGCGAACGAGTACCTCATGAAGCCCTTCGACCGTGAGTCGCTGGTGGAGAAGCTCATTCTGCTCGGGATGGATCCGAGCGGACGCGCGGTGTAACTCATGGAACGGATTCGAATCCTCGTCGTGGACGACGTCGCGATCGTGCGGCGCCTCGTCGTGGACGCCTTGTCGGTGGACCCCGACCTCCAAGTGGTGGGAAGCGCCGGCAACGGCCGGGAAGCGCTCGCCCGGATTCCCCAGACGCGTCCCGACCTCGTCATCCTCGACTACGAAATGCCGGAGATGGACGGACTGGAGACGCTGAAGGAGATCCGGAAGTCGCATCCGGGCGTGAAGGTGATCTTCTTTTCGTCGTACACGCGCCAGGGAGCGAAGGTCTCGCTCGACGCGCTCTGGCAGGGGGCCGACGACTACGCCACCAAGGTGACGGCGGACAACCTGGCCGCGGCCACGCTCTGCGTGCAGACCGAGCTCCTTCCGAAGATCAAGGCGCTCTGCCCCCGCGGCGCGGCGCCGCTCCCCGAGATCCGCCCGGTCGTGACGCGCGCGGCGGAGCCCGTCGGAAGCGACGCCTCGGCCGCGTCCACGGCCGCGTCGCGCGCCGCCCGCGCGGAGATCGTCGCGATCGGAGCCTCGACCGGCGGGCCGCGCGCGCTCTCCGTCGTGATCGAGGCGCTCCCCACCGACTTCCCGGTGCCGATCGTCGTCGTCCAGCACATGCCGCCGCTCTTCACGCGCTCGCTGGCCGAGCGCCTCTCGACGCGGTCGGGCTTCCGGTGCGCCGAGGCGGTGGACGGCGGCACGGTCGAGCCGGGCACCGTCCTCATCGCGCCCGGCAACTGGCACCTGACGGTCGTCCGCGACGGCCACGAAGTCCGCACGAGGCTCACGGCCGATCCGCCCGAGAATTCGTGCCGCCCCGCGGTCGATCCGCTCTTCCGGTCGGTGGCCGAGGCGTACGGCCCCGGCGCGCTGGCGCTCCTCCTCACGGGCATGGGGCAGGACGGACTCGCGGGCGCCCGCGCGATTCGCGAGCGCCAGGGACGTGTGATCGTGCAGGACGAGGCGAGCAGCGTGGTCTGGGGCATGCCCGGCGCCGTGGCGCGCGCGGGCCTGGCGACCCGGATCGTTCCGCTTCCGGAGATCGCGAGCGAGATTCTGAAACTGGTGAGCCCGGGCGCGCGACGCCGCGCCACCGTGGCATGACCGATCGGACCCCGGACTCGCCTCCGATGGCGGGCGCCGCCGGAGCCCTGAGCGGCGCCGGCTTCGGCGCCGGCCTCGGCATGGGCGCCGGACCCAGCGTCCGCCTCGGCTCCTACGCCTATCTCCAGCGCCTCATGCTCCAGCGGACGGGCATCGTGCTGGAGTCCGGGAAGGAATATCTGGTCGAGGCGCGTCTCCACGCCGTCGCCCAGCGCGAGGGATGCGCGTCGGTGGCGGCGCTCCTCGAGGCGCTCGAAACGGAGGAGATCCCGGGGCCGCTCCACCGGAAGGTGGTCGAGGCGATGCTGAACGGGGAGACCTCCTTCTTCCGCGACCACTACCCGTTCGAGGCGCTGCGAACGGTGCTCCTGCCCGAGCTGATGGCGCGCCGCGCCTCCACGCGCACGCTCCAGTTCTGGAGCGCCGCGACCTCGAGCGGCCAGGAGGCCTACAGCCTCGCCATGATGCTCCTGGAGGCCGCGCCGGTGCTCCAGGACTGGGACGTGCGGATCCTCGCCACGGACGTCTCCGAGGCGATGCTGGAGCGCGCCCGGTCGGGCGTCTACCGGCAGATCGAGGTGAACCGGGGGCTCCCGGCCGCGTGCCTGGTCCGGCACTTCGAACGCTGCGGGCAGGACTGGAAGGTGAAGGATCGGGTCCGGGCGATGGTCGAATTCAGCCACATGAACCTGGCCGCGTCGTGGCCGAGTCTCCCCCTCTTCGACGTGATTCTCCTCCGCAATGTACTCCTGTACTTCAGTTCCGAGGCTCGCAGGACGATCTTGCTAGGAGTCACCCGGCAGCTCCGGCCGGACGGGTATCTCTTCCTCGGTGGCGGCGAGACCATCCTGTCTCTCGACCGCTCCTTCGAGACGGCCCGGGCCGGAAAGGCCGTCTGCTACAAGGTGCGCGCGGATCGGGGCACGTCCCCGCGCGGCACGGGCGAGGGAACCGGATGAGCACGACCACCATCGATCTCCACGAGTGGCTGACCTGCCTGACCGACGTGGCCACGGACTTCGCCACGAACCATCTTCGCTTCGAGAACGGCGCCGCTCCGGAGGCGCCCGCCGTCGCCGGCGGACCGGCCCCGGCGGTCTACGTCGCCATTCTCGGCGAGCGAAGCAGCATGCACCTCGGCCTCTCGACCAGCACCGCGGGTTGCCAGGCGCTGGCGCGGGCGTTCCTCGGCCTGCGGGGCCGCGACGCGCTCTCGGACCGGGAAGTCGTGGACGGAATGAACGAGATCCTGAACATCCTGGCGGGCAAGGTGAAGTCGCGCATGTCCACGCGCGACGGATCGCTGAAGCTGGGATTGCCCATGTTCGTCGCCGGCACCGTGGGACACGGGGACGGCATCGAGAAGTCCTCGTCCGACGTCATGCTCGGACCGGTCGCGTGCCGGCTCCACGTGTTCCGCCAGAGCCGTTCGGCGTAGGGAGACGCCCGATATGAATCCGACCCTTCGATCGCTTCTCCGCCCCGCGCCCATCGCGTGGCTCCTCGTGCTCGCCCTCACCGCGATCGTCCTCTCGGTGGCGATCCCCGCCGACGCGGCCATGGGACGCGGAACCACCACGCTGGCCGGCGCGATTCCCGGCGAGACCTTCGGCTGCTCGGTCGCGTCCGCCGGCGACGTGAACGGCGACAGCTACGCCGACGTGATCGTCGGCGCGTACCAGAGCGGCGCCGGGGGCGTCCCCACGGGCCGCGCCTACATCTATCTCGGCGGTCCGCGCGCGGACGAGCGGCCCGACGTCGTGCTGGCCGGCGAGGCCGCGGGCGACGCCTTCGGGGTGAGCGTGGCGGGCGCGGGAGACGTGAACCGCGACGGGTTCGCCGACGTGGTCGTCGGCGCGTACGAGAACGACGGGCGCGGCGCCAACGCGGGCCGGGCCTACGTCTACTTCGGAGGACCCCAGATGGACGCGCGCGCCGACGCGGTCTTCACCGGCGAGGCGGCGGGCGACGCCTTCGGCTACGCGGTGGCGATCGCGGGCGACGTGAATCAGGACGGGTACGCCGACATCTTGGTCGGCGCCTACGAGAACAGCGCGGCGGGCGCGGGCTCCGGTCGCGCCTACCTCTTCCACGGCGGGGCGAAGCTGGACGGCGTGCCGGACGCGGTCCTGACCGGCGAGGCGGCGGGCGACCGGTTCGGCATCGCGGTCTCGGGATGCGGCGACGTGAACAACGACGGATTCGCCGACGTGGTCGTCGGCGCCTACCAGAACGACGACGGCGGCGTCGACGCGGGCCGCGCCTACGTCTATTTCGGCGCCCCGCGGTTGGGGAACCGTCCGAACGCCGTCCTGACGGGCGCCGCGGCGGGCGACGCCTTCGGCTTCGCGGTCGCCGGAGCGGGCGACGTGAATCATGACGGGTTCGCCGACGTCGTCGTCGGCGCGTACCACAACAACGCCGGCGGAAAGGACGCGGGCCGCGCCTACGTCTATTACGGCGGCACGACGCTCTCGGGCGGCGCCGACGTGGTCTTCACCGGCGAGGTCGCCGGAGACGCGTTCGGATACGCCGTCGCGGGCGTGGGCGACACCAATGGGGACGGATTCGCCGACGTGGTCGTCGGCGCGTACGGGAACGACGCGGGAGGCTCCGCGTCCGGGCGCTGCTACGTCTACCACGGGGGCGCCGTCGCCGACGGGATCGCCGACGTCATGATCACGGGCGACGGGACGCTCGACAACCTCGGATTCGCGGTCGCCGGAGCGGGCGACGTGGACGGCGACGGATTCGCCGACGCGATCGTCGGCGCGCCCTACAGCGATGCCGGGCGCGCCTACGTCGCGAAGAACGCGGGAGGCAAGGCTCGCCCCGTCGCGGCCCGCTGACCTCCTAGGTCAGCACGTGGATGTTCTGCTTCTCGCAGATCCGGTTCAGCTCGCTCGGCCACACGGTGACGCTGACCTCCCCGAGATGCGCCTTCTTCAGTAGGAGCATGACGGTGCGCGACTGACCGATGCCGCCTCCGATGGAGAGCGGGATCTCGTCGTTCAGGATCGCCTGGTGGTACGGGAGCTTCAGGAAGTCGGTCTGCTTGGTGATCTCGAGCTGCTGCTTCAGCGTCTCCTTCGTCACGCGGATCCCCATGGACGAAAGCTCGTGGCGCCGCTTCGTGATGGGATTCCAGACGAGGATATCGCCGTTCAGGCCGTGCATCGGCTTTCCGTCCTCGGAAACCGTCGGGGTCACCCAGTCGTCGTAATCGGCCGCGCGCATCTCGTGCGGGTAACCGTCCTTCAGCACCCAGCCGATCCCGATGATGAAGACCGCCGGATGCTTCTGGAGGATTTGCGTCTCCCGCTGCTTGCGCGGCAGCTCCGGATACAGGTCGAGGATCTCCTCCGCGTGGAGGAACGTCAGCTCCTCGGGCAGATCCGGGAAGCGGCCGTCGCGGAGCTTCGGGAACTCCTTCTGGATGAACACCTCCGCACCCTTGATGACCTTCCAGATCTTCCGGACCGTATCCTTCAGGGTGGCGAGATTCCGTTCCTTCGCGTGGATCACGCGCTCCCAGTCCCACTGATCCACGTAGGCGCTGTGGTCGTGATCGAGGAAGTAGTCCTTCCGCACGGCGCGCATGTCGGTGCAGATTCCCTCGCCGGTCTTGCAGCGGAACTGGCGGAGGGCCATCCGTTTCCACTTCGTCGCCGCCTGGACGACCTGCGCGTCGATGCGGTGGTCGAGCCCCAGCCCGCACGGGAACTCGACCGGCGTGCGGGAGCCGTCGCGGTCGAGGTAGTCGTTCACGCCGCTCTCGCGGCTCACGATCAGGGGCACCTCGACGTGGAAGAGGTTCAGCTCCCGGCAGAGGTTGTCCTCGATGTAGCGCTTCAGCGCGTGGATCGCGTGCTGGGTCTCTTTGGGATCGAGGGGGGATTGGTAACCGGTGGGCAGGATCTTCTCGACTTCATCGTAGGTGCTGATCCCCGGACCCGCGAGATCGGCGACCTTGGTGCTCGTCATGGCTTCTCCTCCTGGCCCGCCTCCACCGAGGAGGAGGCTCGGGATGATGCCATCACGCTAGACGCCGGGGCGCCCCCGCGTCAGGTATCCAAAGGTCGCCGGGCCG
>DATIQI010000210.1:0-3783 GCA_035470985.1 Acidobacteriota bacterium | reverse complement strand
GCCTGGCATGGCGCGGCGGATGCCGCGGCAAAGAAGAAGAAGAGCGCCGCGAAGAAGGCGCTCTTACACGTAGAGGTCGCCATGCGAACGGAACCATTATACCATTTCGACCCTCTATGGACCAGGCGAAACGATGAGCGGAGCCCCGCGCAAACTCCTCGGGCCACGAGCGCTGATCCCCCTCTGCTTCTTCATGTCGGGGGCTGCCGGCCTGGCGCTCGAGGTCGTCTGGTCGAAGTACCTTTCACTCCTCCTGGGCAACTCCGTCCACGGCGTCGCGACCGTGGTGGCGGCGTTCCTGGGCGGGCTGGGCATCGGGGCGGCGCTCGCGGGGCGGCGCGCCTCACTCCTGAAGAACCCGGTCGGCGGGTACGCCGTCCTCGAAGCCGCCGTGGGTCTCCTGGCCCTCGCCTCGCCGTTCGCCTATCAGGCGGCAAGACCATTGTTCGCAGGTCTTTACGATGGACTTGGCGGGCCAGGCCCCCTCTTCCACTCGGTCCGGTTCGCCCTCCTCTTCGCCGGGCTCCTGATTCCGACCATCGCGATGGGGGCGACGCTCCCCCTGGTCGTGGAGGACGCGGCGCGGCGCTGGCCGAAGGAATCCTCCGCCTCGGTCGCCAGGCTCTACGCGATCAATACCGCCGGAGCCGTGGCCGGCACGCTCGTGGCGGGCTTCTTCGCCATTCCCGAGTGGGGATTGGCGCGGACGGCCACCGCGGCCGGACTGGTGGACCTGGCGCTCGCGTCGGTGCTCTTGCTCTCGCGGCTCTCGTCGCCGGCGACGCAGGCGGCCGCGGCCGAGGGCGAGGGCGCACCGGCCGGCGCCGCCTCGAAGGCGGCCGCCGCGAACGTGCCGCCCTTCGCACGCTGGCTCCTCCCCGCGTTCGCCCTCTCCGGGATGGCCGCCATCCTCTACCAGGTCGCGTGGACGCGGCTCCTGACCGTCCCGTTCGGCGGCATCACGTACGCCTTCTCCGCGATCCTCTCGGTCTATCTCCTCGGCCTCGCGCTCGGCGCGGCGGGATCGCAGCGGGCGCTTCGCCGGGTCCGCGCGCCCGTCGTGATGTTCGGGCTTCTTCAGGCGGGCCTGGCCGCGACAGTGGCCGGAGGACTCCACGCGCTGGAGCGCCTGCCCCACTGGCAGACGATGGCGATCGCCTCCTCGGGCGGGAGCATCTCGAAGCTCCTCCTGGCCGAGGCGGGGATCACCGCGATCCTCCTCCTGCCGCCGACGATCCTCCTCGGCGCGCTCTTCCCCGTGGCCGTCGCGGTGGAGCGCCGCCGGACGGCCGACGCGTCGCGCGCCACCGGCGCCGTCTACGCGGCCAACACGGTCGGCTCCATCGCCGGCTCGCTCTGCACGGCGTACTGGTTCATCCCGGCCTTCGGCGCGCCGGTGGCGATCCTGGGCGCCGCGGCGGGGAACGCGGCGCTCGGGATCGCGGCCCTGGCCGGCGGCGAATCCGCGGCGCGCCGGAGGTTCTGGGGCGCGGCCGCCGTCGCGGCCGCGGCGGTTGTGTTCGTGGTCTTCGCCATGCCGCGCTGGAATCACGACCGGATGACGATGGGCTTCATCCGGCTCCTCCGCGCCTACTGGTTCGGCGGCGAAGCGTTGGCGCACCGGGGCATCGAGGCGATCGGGACGCGTCCCGACCTCGGCACGCTCCTCTTCTACAAGGAGGGGCCCGTCGCCGCGGTCGCGGTGATCGAAACGGAGGGGCAGCGGACCTTGCTGATCAACGGGAAGGCCGACGCCACCATCGGCGCGGGCGCCGACATGCGGACGCAGCTCCTGGTCGGGCACCTTCCGCTCCTCGCGACGCCCAGGGCCGAGGACGTCTTCGTCATCGGCTACGGGAGCGGCGTGACGACGGGTGCGACCCTGCGCCATCCGCTGAAATCGGCGCGAACGGTCGAGCTGGAGCCGGCGGTCGTGGAGGCGGCGCCGCTCTTCGCGGAGGACGCGCGCCATCCCCTCGACGATCCGCGACACGAGATGATGGTGGAGGACGCGAGCCTGGTGCTCCGCTCCGACAAGCGCGCCTACGACGTCATCGTCTCCGAGCCGTCGAACTTCTGGATCGCCGGTATGGGCGATCTCTTCTCGGACGACTTCTACCGGATCGCGGCGACGCGCGTGAAGAAGGGCGGCCTCCTCTGCCAGTGGGTCCAGTGCTACCAGATCTCGCCCGAGGCGATCCAGGCGGTGATCCGCACCCTCACGCGGACGTTCCCGCACGGGCAGGTCTTCTACGTGGACAGCGCCGCGGATCTCATCCTGCTCGCGTCGAAGGAGCGGGAGGTGCCGCTCGACATCGCGGCGTGGGAGGAGGCGTTCCGCCGGCCCGAGATCGCCGCCGATCTCGCGCGCGTGGGCGTGGCGGCGCCGGGGGATCTCCTGCGCTACTACCGGGGCCGGCTCGACCGGATCGCGGCCGCGGCGGGCGACGGGCCGGTGAACACCGACGACAACGGCTGGCTGGAGCACCGCGCGCCGCTCGATCTCCTCTCGGCGCAAAGTCCCGAGTCGCTCCTGGTCTGGAACGAGGACGTCTCGGCCGATCTCGCGCGCTCGCTGCGGATCGCGCCCGAGCGCGCGGCTTCGTTTCTGGACGAAGCCGCGGCCCGGGCGGACGCGGCGCAGGACCCGCGCGCCGCGGCGGGTCTGCGGCGCGCGAGGGAGATTCTCGTGATGAGCCCGGCGGAGTAGCGCCCGCTACTTCTTGATTCCCGCGAACGTCTCCGCGTCGAACGAATCCACCTGGATCACGTCGAGGCGCGCGGCCACGGCGGCGCGGACCGCTTCCGCTTCGGAGGCCGTCAGGACGCCCTTCTCCACCGCGACGCGGAGCGCGTCGCCGTTCCGTCCCGGCGAGGGGATCGCGCCCGACTTCAGCGCGTCGCGCAGCTTCCGCTCCAAGCCGCGCGCGGCCATCGCCTTCTCGTAGGCGTCTTCCAGGCGGCCGAGACCCGGCTGCTCGCGCGGCGGCATGTAGACGTCGCCCGTCATCTTCAGACGCAGCTCGCGGTCCTCCATCATCGCCTTCGCCACCTTCGATCCCAGCCGGTCCGATGGAGCCTTCCAGCGCGGCCCGAACGGGAAGACCGCGAGGCGGAGTCCCCACGCGGCGGGACGGTGCGGCAGATTGTCGAGCACGCCCATGAGCGCCGTCTGCCCGCGATGGAGCGCGTTCGCCATCGCCCACTCGAAGAAGGCGCGCCCCTTCTCGGGCTGCCCGTCGTCCACGTAGCGCTTCACGGTCGCCGACCCGACGTACATCCAGGCGAGCGCGTCGGCGAGCCGCCCGCTGATTTTCTCCTTCCGCTTCAGCGACCCGCCCAGCGTCGCCATGGCGGTGTCGGAGACGAGCGCGAACGCCGCGCTCGCGCGGGCGAGGCGGCGGATGGCGTCGCCGGCCGGCCCGGTCACCGGCGCCGGGGCGAACGCGCCGCCCGTCACCGCGTGGAGGAACGAACGGAACGCGTTCGAGACGACCATCCCGATGTGCCCGAAGAGCGCCACGTCGAACGCGGCGAGATCCTTCGCCGCGAGCGCCTTCATCTCCTTCCGTTCCGAACGTTCCGAACGTTCCGAACGTTCAGCGGACAAATGTAAACGGCATCAGTGCCAACGGCTCGCCGCGACGGAACAACCGCGCCGGCGCCGTCAGCGCATTGACAATGGCGCGCTGCTCTTCGCTGCCGGCAAACGCCGTCCAGACGTTTGCGCCGCCGCCGAACTGCTCGGACAGCACCTCGTAGAAGCTGCGTCGTCTGGGATAC
>DATIQI010000209.1:0-2165 GCA_035470985.1 Acidobacteriota bacterium | reverse complement strand
ATGGGCGCGCTGCAGGAGCGCATCACCTCGACGAAGAAGGGCTCGATCACGTCGGTGCAGGCCATTTACGTGCCCGCCGACGACTTGACGGATCCCGCGCCGGCCACGACCTTCACGCACCTCGACGCCACGACGGTGCTCTCGCGCCGCATCGCCGAGCTGGGCATCTACCCGGCCGTCGATCCGCTCGACTCGACCTCGCGCATCCTCGACCCGAACATCGTGGGCGACGTGCACTACAACCTGGCGCGCGCGGTCCAGAAGATCCTGCAGCGTTACAAGGATCTCCAGGACATCATCGCGATCCTCGGCATGGACGAGCTCTCCGAGGACGACAAGCTCCTGGTGACCCGCGCGCGGAAGATCCAGAAGTTCCTATCGCAACCGTTCTTCGTGGCCGAGGCCTTCACCGGCACGGCCGGCCGCTACGTGAAGCTCGAGGACAACATCCGCTCCTTCCAGCAGATCGTGGAAGGCAAGTGCGACCACATCCCGGAGCAGGCGTTCTACATGGCCGGGACGATCGACGAAGTCTTCGAACGCGCGGAGAAGATGGGCGCGGGCGCCGCGGCGTAAGGCCGCGGCCGACCCGGTCCCGAACCGACCATGCCCGAAGCGACCTTCACCTTCCGGCTCGTGACGCCGCAGCGCCTCATTCTCGAGACGCCGGTCGTCTCGCTTCAGGCGCCCGGCTCCGAGGGCTACCTCGGAATCCTGGCGCACCACGCCGCGCTCATCACGACGCTCCGCCCGGGGCGGCTCGAAGTGCGCGACGAATCGGGGAAGCGCGCGCTCTACGCCGTGAGCGGCGGATTCCTGGAAGTCTCCCAGAACCGCGCCACGGTCCTGGCCGACGCGGCGGAGTTCGCCGGCGACATCGACGTCGCGCGCGCGAAGTCGGCGGCGGAGCGGGCCGAGAGCCGCCTGCGCGGCAACGGTCCCGAGAGCGGTCCGCCGGAGGAGAACCCGGCCGATCGCGAACGGGCGATGAGGGCGCTGGAGCGGGCCAAGACTCGGCTCGCGGTCGCGGTTTCCGAGCGCGCGTAGCTCTTCGGTTCTTCGATCGAGCGAGGCGAGGAAGAAGGTTCCGGTCGCTGTCCTCGCCCGCGCTTCGCGCGGGCTGCGGAGGCTCCCTCCACCTTCTCCCTCGCCTCGCTCGTTCGGGGGTTCCCCGGGTGTACGGGCGCTCGGCGCTTCGCGCCTTGCTCTCCTGGTAGGATCGAATGATGCTTGTGCTTGGGCTTGAGACTTCTTGCGACGACACGGGGGCCGGGCTGGTCGAGGACGGGCGGCTGCTCGCGCATGTCGTCGCGTCCCAGGACATCCATCTCGAGTACGGCGGGGTCGTGCCGGAGTTCGCTTCGCGCGCGCACATCACGCTCCTGCCGCGCGTGGTCTCCGAGGTGCTGGCGAAGGCGGGACGCGGCGTGGAGCAGGTGGACGCGGTCGCGGCCACGGTGGGGCCGGGGCTCGTGGGATCGCTCCTCGTCGGGCTCGAGTTCGCGAAGGGGTTCGCGCAGGCGCGCGGGATCCCCTTCGTCGGGGTGAACCACGTGGAGGCGCACCTCCTCTCGCCGGGAATCGAGCACGCGCTTCCGTTTCCGTATCTCGGGATGGTCGCCTCGGGCGGGCATACCGAGATCTATCACGTCGCGGAGCCGGGGAAGGCGACGCGTCTCGGCTCGACGCGCGATGACGCGGCGGGGGAGGCGTTCGACAAGGTTGGAAAGCTCCTCGGGCTTCCGTACCCCGGCGGTCCGCACGTCGATCGCCTGGCCCGCGAGGGGAATCCCGACGCGTTCGCGTTTCCGGTCGCGCGATTGGGGAAGGACAACCTCGACGTCAGCTTCAGCGGGCTGAAGACCGCGGTGAAGCTGGCCGTCGAACGGGAGCCGCGGCCGCTCCCGCCCGCGCGCGTGCGGGACGTCGCCGCCGCCACCGAACGCGCGGTCGTCTCCGCGCTCCTCGACCGGCTCGCGCTGGCGCTCGATCGCCACCCCTCGAAGGCCGTCGCGGTGGCGGGCGGCTGCGCCTGTAACACGCTCCTTCGCAGCGAGGTGGAGCGCCTCGGCCGCGAGCGCGGAATCCCCGCGCTCTACCCCACGCCGGCGCTCTGCCGCGACAACGGCGCCATGATCGCCTACGCGGGCTGGCACCTCCTCCGC
>DATIQI010000208.1:0-2660 GCA_035470985.1 Acidobacteriota bacterium | reverse complement strand
GCGGCCGCGTCGGCCCAGGAAGCGCCCGCGGCCCACGAGGAGCGCACCCCGCCCGCCCGGAGCGTCCCGGCCGGAGCGAAGGCGACGAAGACGGCGGGAATGTGCGGCGTCTGTCACTCCGAGATCCGCGTAAAGTACGAGAAGGGCGCCCACAATCGCGAGGGGATCGGCTGCACCTCCTGCCACGGCGGGAACGCGGCGGCGATCACGGTCGCGACGGCCCATGCGGGCGCCTTCCGGGGGCGGCCGGCGCGCCGGTCCATCCCGGCCCTCTGCGCCTCGTGCCACGCCGACGTGGCGAAGATGCGCTTCTACAATCTGCCGTCGGATCAGTACGCGCTCTACCAGACGTCGCAGCACGGCATCCATCTCGCCCAGGGCGACGCGAACGCCGCGGTCTGCACCGACTGTCACGGCGTCCACGAGATCCGCCCGCCCGACGATCCCCAGAGCAGCGTCTTCGGCCGGAACATCCCCAACACGTGCGGCAAGTGCCATGGAACGGCCTCGTTCCAGGCGCGCTACAAGTTGAAGGAGAATCCGGTCGCGGACTACCGGACGGGCGTGCACGGCAAGGCCTATCTGGGCGGCGGAAACGAAAACGCGCCCGAGTGCACCCGCTGCCACGGCAGCCACGGCGCCACGCCGCCGGGCGTCGGGGACGTGGACAAGGTCTGCGGCCAGTGCCACGAGACCACGCGCGGCTATTTCCTCGCCGGACCCCACAAGGCGGCGATGGACGCGGCGGGTCTCCCGGAGTGCGCGGCGTGCCACCACAGCCACAACACGATCGCCATCGGCTCGGACAAGCTGACGACCGTCTGCGCCGACTGCCACGAGAAGGGCGACGACGAAATGAGGGTCGCCGCGGCGATCGAACGGATGACGCATGACGCGACCGCGGAGATCGCCGGGGCCGACCGGCTGGTCGAGGAGGCCGCGCGAATCCCGCTCTACGTGGAGGATTACCGCTCCCGGCTCCAGGACGCCCGCACGGCGCTCCTCGAGGCGGCGCCCGTCACGCACGCGCTCGACACGACGCTCGTGGAGCCGCACATGCGCCGGGCCCGCTCCATCGCCGCGACGGTGGGGGAGGAGGTCCACGAGAAGCTCTCCAGCCGCTGGTGGCACAAGGTGGGGCTCGGGCTCTTCTGGTTCTACCTGCTCCTCACGGCGGTCATCATCACGCGGTACCGCCGCCGCGCGGCGGAGCGGAATCGGTGACACGGGGGCGGTTCCGCCTCCCCTCGCTCCCGCCCGTGTGGCGCGAGCGCATCGCTTCGGCTCCGCTGCGCGCGGCCGGCTTCGCCCTGTCGCTCGCGATCGCGCTCGGCCTCATCGCCACGGTCACGGCGGTGGAAGTGACCAGCAAGCCCCGCTTCTGCGGCTCCTGCCACATCATGGCGCCCTACTACGAGTCGTGGAAGGGCTCCTCCCACGGCAACATCGCCTGCGTGGAGTGCCACATCCCGCCCGGGGTGACGGCGGAGATCCGGAAGAAGTTCGAGGCCCTCTCCATGGTGACGCGCTACTTCACCCGGACCTACGGCACGAACCCCTGGACCGAGATCGAGGACGCGGCGTGCCTCCGCTGCCACGAGCGGCGCCTCCTGGCGGGGACGGAGATGATCGGCGACGTCCTCTTCGATCACTCCGCCCATCTCTCCGAGATGCGCCGCGGGAAGACGCTCCGCTGCACCTCGTGCCACGGCCAGCTGGTGCAGGGAAGCCACATCGCGGTGACCACTTCCACCTGCATCCTCTGCCACTTCAAGGGCGTGAAGGAGGGGGATGAGACGACGCGCTGCACGCTCTGCCACGCCATTCCGCAGAAGACCTACGCGCTCGGGGCGGTGAAGTTCAACCATTCGGACGTCGGCCGTTACGGAATGGAGTGCCGCTGGTGCCACGCGAAGCCGGCCGGGAGCACCGGCGAGGTGCCGCGCGAGCGCTGCGTCACGTGCCACAACCAGGCCATTCGGCTCGAGAAGTACGGCGAGACCGAGCTCCTGCACCGCGCGCACGTGACGGAACACAAGGTGGACTGCATGGACTGCCACCTCCACCTGGAGCACGTGGCGCCGTTCACGGACAAGACCGCCAAGACCGCGGAAGCGAAGCTCCAGACCGCGAGTGCCCTCATCCACCAAGGGGCTTCCGACTGCCGGTCGTGCCACGAAGCGGGGCATTCACCCCAGCTCGCGCTCTACACGGGGACGGGCGGCCGCGGCGTGAAGCCGATGCCGAGCCCGATGTTCCAGGCGGGCGTCCGCTGCGAAGGGTGCCACATCCAGCTCCCCGGGCACGAGACGGAGGTGAATCGCGCTTCCGACGTCTCGTGCATGGCGTGCCACGGACCCGAGTACCGGAAGATCTACGTGAACTGGAAGACGGCGACCGAGTCGCGGTCGGCCGCGCTCGGTCGGCAGCTCGACGAGACGATCCGCGCGGTCGGTTCGGCCTCGGCGAAGCTGGCCGACGCGCGCTACAACCAGGACCTCGTGGCGCGGGGACACGGCGTCCACAACGTCGGGTACGCCTACGCCCTCCTGCGTCAGTCGCACGCCGACATGAACGCGGCGCGCCGCGGCCGGGGCCTCGCGCCGATGCCGCGTCCCTGGCCCGATCCGCCGTACGAGTCGCCCTGCTTCGCCTGCCAC
>DATIQI010000207.1:0-2397 GCA_035470985.1 Acidobacteriota bacterium | reverse complement strand
GGGGCCCAGGCCGGCCAGCCCGACCTGCGGGCCGCGCGCGAGCGGTACGCGAGGATCTACGAGACGGCCCCGCCCGGGCCCGCGCGGCAGGAGGCGGCGCGGGGGCTGGAGCGGCTGAAGATCTCGCGCTGAGTACAGGTCTTCCATCCAGATGTCGCGCGCGCAGGCGGCGCTCGAGGCGGCGACCGGACGGGTCGCGCGCGTTCTCGAGTCGGATCGGGGCACGGAGTGGACGGTCATCGCGGAGGCGAGCGCGCGGTTCGAACCGGGCCCGGCGCACCGCGTCGTGCGTGTTCACGCGGTCTCCGACGTGGAGGAGTTCGCGCGGGCGCTCGCGGGATCGGAGCGCTTCGTCGAGGCGATCGCCGTCGAGGAGCGCGGGGGCCGACGGGAGCGGCTCGAGGAGCGGCTGGCGCAGCTCGGCGTTCCTCGGATCACCGCGGTCGGCGCGCTCCAGCGGCCGACTCCGTTCGCCGCGCACGGGGGCGTGCCGCGACTCCTTCCGTTCGTCCGCTGGACAACCGTGGAAAAGGGAGCGGCGCCGAAGCGCGAAGCCCCGGCGCCGCCGTCCAGGAAGAAGCCGAAGAAGCCGAAGCGTCCGAGCGCGGCGAGCCGGCCGCGTTCGCGTCCTAGATCAAAGGCCTCCAAACCATCAGCACGAGGATCGCGAAAAGGAGCAGCACGGTCGCGGCGTTGACCCGGAGCCATCCCTTCGCCATCGCCTCGAACTCCGCGTCGCTCGCGCCCCCGCCGCCGCCCGCGCCGCCGGCCGCGCCCGCCCCGCCGCCCTTCGCCCCTTTTTCCGGCTCCCCGAAGAGCGCCGCCATCTTCTTCCGCCTCGGTATCAGGACCCCATGCCATAGCCCCGTCACCACGACGTAGAGCCCGAGCGCGATCCAGAGCCAGAGCGCGTGCGCGACGTGGGTCCGCGCGAAGTGGATGAGCGCGAGCCCCGCGATCAGATTCACCAGGATGGCGGGGAACGCGTACGACTTGCTGGTCCACGCCATGGTGGCGAGGACGTAGGCGCGAAGTCCCTTGTCGCCGCGGACGAGCGCGCGCCCCAGCCAGAGCCCGCTGAAGAGGAGCTCGCCGATCAGGACGACGCCGCCGATGACGTGAAGCGCGCGGAAGACTTCGGTCACGGAGTCACGGGGTCACGAAGCCGGGCGATCCCGCGCTCAAGGCACCACGACGAGCGTGGCGACCATCGACGGGTGGATCTCGCAGTGGTACGGGAACGATCCCGGCGTGTTCATCGCGATCGGGGTGCTGGTCGCTCCGGGGGTGATCGCTCCGGTCCCCCAAGCCAGCCCGTCCGCGGAGGCCGTGTGGGTGGAGACGTCGTTGTTCTTCCACGAAACCGTCTGGCCGACGGTCACCGTGTCGGGATTGGGCGAATACGAGTTCGAGCCCGCGTCGGCGGCGATGCTGATCGTCACGTCGGCACCGGTCCCACCACCGCCTGGCCCCACCGGGGTCTTCTCATCGTCGCCTCCGCACCCCAGGGCCCCGAAGCCGAGCAAGGCTGTCATGGCGAAGGCAGGGACGATTCCACTTCGGATGAGCGAGCGCATGAGCTACCTCCTGACTGGACGGACAGGACCGGCAATCGACTCTGGACAATACTATAACAGCAATGTTTCCAGTAACTTGTGTGACACGTGTCACCGAGGGTGAAGTGCCCCAGCCACCGGAACCTAGGTCGAAGAATCAGGATAGACTCTAACGTATGCGTAAGGGTACGATAGGCAGTGAATCCAGGGGTAGAAAATATGGATCAGACCGAAAACACGAAGCTGCTGAAGGTAGGCGACCTCGCCAAGCGGACCGGGAAGTCGGTCCGGGCTCTACATCTATATGAAGAGCTCGGGCTCCTGAACCCGACCACGCGGTCTCAGGGAGGCTTTCGTCTCTACGACGAGAGCGCGCTGCGCCAGATCCGTTGGATCGAGCTGCTCCAAGAGAGCGGTTTCTCGCTCCACCAGATCCAGACGCTGCTTCGCGAGTGGCAGACGACCCACTACGGGCCGGAGGCGATGCGGTCGCTCCGCGAGTCCTTCGCGGCGCGCCTCGCCGAGACGCGGGATCAGCTCGCCCGCTTCCGGGCGCTGGAGCGCGAGTTGGAGGAGACGCTGCAGTACCTCCACACCTGCGACCAGTGCCAGCCGGTGCGGACGACGTCGGACGACTGCCCGCAGTGTCCCGAGAATCACGGCATGAAGGACGAGCCGGCGCTGGTGGCCGGTTTCCACGTCGCGTCGCGGGTGAACGGAAGCGGCGCGATCCCGATCCCGCTGGGGACGAAGAACCGATGAGCGACACCATGATTCCGAAGCCGGACGCGGAGTCCGAATCCGAGCCCGGCACGATCGCCCTCACGCCCGCCGCGGTGGC
>DATIQI010000206.1:0-5167 GCA_035470985.1 Acidobacteriota bacterium | reverse complement strand
GGTCCCGTCGGAAGCGGACGGCAGTGGTGGCCGTGGATCTCGCTCCGCGATCTCGTGCGCGTCTTCGAGCGGGCGCTCGCGGACGATTCGCTTGCCGGTCCCGTGAACGCGGTCGCGCCGGAAGCCGCGACCTGCGCCGACGTGGCCCGCGCGCTCGGCCGCGCGCTCCACCGCCCCGCGATCCTCCCCGTGCCCGCCTTCGCGATCCGCCTCCTCCTCGGCGAGATGGCCGACGCGCTCCTCCTCGCGAGCACGAAGGCCGCGCCGGCCCGTCTGGCGCGCGCGGGGTTCGTCTTCGAGCACCCCACGCTCGACGCGGCGATGGCCGCGGCGCTGGCGGGCTGAGGCTCCCGTGGCCGGCCATCGTCTCGTCATCCTCGGCGGAGGTTTCGGGGGCCTCGACGTCGCGCGCTCCATCGGCCGCTCGCGCGCGGCGCGCGAGTACTGGGACACCGTGCTGATCGACAAGGAGAACTTCTTCCAGTTCAACCCGCTCCTCCCCGCCGTGGCGGTGGGCGCCGTCGAGACGCGCCACATCGTCTACCCGCACCGTCAGATGGCGCGGCACCGTCACGTCCGCTTCCACAAGAACAAGGCGGTGCGCATCGATCTCGATCGCCGCGAGGTCGTGCTCCACAACGACCTGATCCAGCCGTTCGACGTCCTCGTGATCTCGGTCGGTAGCGTCACGAACTACTACGGCGTCCCCGGCGCGGCGGAGCACACCCGCTCCTTCAAGACGATCGTGGACGCCATGACGCTGCGCGCGCGGGTGGTGGAGCTCTTCGAGATGGCGGAGCAATCGGAATCGGTGGCGCAGCGCCGGCGGCTTCTCTCGTTCGCCATCGTCGGGGGCGGCGTCACGGGCGTGGAGGTCGCGGCCGAGCTGATCGAGATGGCGCGCGACACGCTCCTCCCCCGCTACCCGAGCCTCGCGCCCTCGGACCTCACCGTCACGATCGTCGAAGGGGGCGCGCGGCTGGTCGGGACCGCGAAGCCGGAGCACGCGGCCTACATCCATCGCTTCCTGGAGCGGCGCGGCGTGAGGATCGTGCTGGGCGCGAACGTGGAACGCGTGGAGCCGAAGCGACTCTTCCTGGCCGGCGGCGCGCGCGTGGAGGCCTTCACGCTCCTTTGGACGGCGGGAGTCCGCCCGCCGTCCGTCGTGGCCGAGCTGCCGCTCCGGTTCCACAAGGACGGCCGCGTCGTGGTGGACGATCGGCTCCGGGCGACGCGCCCCGACGGAACGCCGCTCGAGGACGTCTACGTGCTCGGCGACTGCGCCGCGTCGCTTCGCCCCGACGGACGGATGCAGCCGGCCCTCTCCCAGACGGCCATGGCGATGGGCGCCCACGTCGGCGAGACCCTGGTCCGGCGCGCCGAGGGTAAGGAACCGGGCCCGTTCCGCTTCAAGGACGCGGGGTACATCATCTCGCTCGGGAAGCACTCGAGCGTGGTGTCGCTCTTCGGCCTGTCGGTTTCGGGCAAGCTGGCGTGGCTCCTCTGGGCCGGCGCCTACCTGGTGAAGATGGTGGGGCTCCGGAAGCAGATCGAAGTCGGGATCGATCATCTGACCCACTTCTTCTTCGACCACGACACGTCGCAGATCCTGAATCGACGCGCGGTCCTGAGCGACGAGGAGCTGAATCTTTCGCTCGCGGCGGCCTCGCCGCCCTCTCCGGATCCGAAACCGGAGCGCTAACCCGGAGTGAACGCGCCACATACCCGGCGCGCCTCCCGTAGACCCCCACGCGCTACGCCGATGGGACCATAGAACCGCCGCGCCGCGCCGGGGTACTCTCTTCTCATGAAACGACTTCTGGCCTTTGCGTTCGCCGCGCTCCTCCTGGTCCCGGCGGCGGACCTGCGGGCCCAGTCGGGAGGCGCCACCGCCGCCCCGAAGGGACCAAAGAAACCGTCGAAGTTCACCGGCGAGCTCCTGGACATGGGGTGCTACATCTCCCAGGGCCTGAAGGGGCAGCTGCACAAGGAGTGCGCCACGAAGTGCGTGAACGCGGGCGTGCCGATGGGGCTCCTCACGGCCGATAGCACGGTGTACGTGCTGAGCCAGAACCACGACCGGGCCATGGAGCCGAAGTCCTTCGGCAACACTCCGGATCCGTATCAGCAGCTGAAGGGTTGGGCGGCGGAACAGGTCGAGCTCTTCGCCCTTCCGTGGGAACGGAACGGGATCAAGTTTCTCGAGGTGAAATTCGCCAAATTGGCGTCGAAGGCGCCCGCGACCCCCGCCAAGCCGGGTTCGTAGTCGGAGGTAGACCAGCATGCGCGACCACGCCGAACTCCAAGCATCCGCTCCCCGTCGGGCACGCTGGCTTCGCGGAGCCGCGCTCACCGTCATCCTCGGCGTCGGCCTGATCGCCGGCGCCGCCATCGGGCGCGGCACGGCACCCCCGCCCGTCTCGAGCGGGATCGACGGCTCGAACAAGAACGCCGCCGGCATGACGCCCGCGAATCGCAGGCTCGTGACGCTTCGCGGCGAGGTGGTGGATTATTACTGCTTCATCGAGAAGGGGCTGCGGGGACCGGGGCACCTGGAGTGCGCCGTGAAGTGCGTCTCGGGCGACATCTGCATGGGCTTGTACACGACCGAGGGAGAACTCTTGATGGTGTCCGTGAACCACCTTCGGGCCATGGACCCGCTCTCGTTCAAGGGGATCCCCGATCCGTTCAACCGCTGCCGCGGGCTCCTCGCCCAGACGGTGGACCTGACCGGCTACAGGATGGAGCGGTTCGGGCAGAAGGTCATCGAGATCATGGACGTGAAGCCCGTGGGGCCGTCGACCGCGAAAGGATAAGAATCTCGTCGAGGTAGAAGGTGAGAAGGCCCTCGCGTTCTTCGGGCGCGAGGGCCTTCTTCGCTTCCGGCGGCAGCGTGCGAAGGAGCGACCGGAGCCGTTCCTTCCCGTCGCCCGTCACGCCCTGCATTCCCGCCCAGAACTCGAACTCCCGCTTCTTCCGGAAGTGCTCCACCCGCTCCACGCGCAGGCCCGCGTCGTCGAAGAAGGAGATCCACTCGCGCTCGTTGTAGGCGCGCTGGTGGCTGGGATCGCGCGTCTTCTCGATCTCGTTGATCGCGTCGGAGGCGGCCGCGTCCTCCGGCGTCACGTTGTCGATCACCACGACCGTGCCGCCCGGGCGGACCACGCGGGCGCACTCGCGGACGAACGCGCGCACGTCGGGAAAGTGGTGCGGCGCGACGCGGCAGGCGACGAGATCGAACGAGGCGTCCTCGAAGGGGAGCGCGCAGGCGTCCGCCTCGCGGAACGAGACGTTCGTGACGCCCTTCCCGCGGATGAAGCGCTCGGCCGCGGCGAGCATTTCGGGGGTGAGGTCGGAGGCGACCACCTCCCGAACGCGCGCGGCGAGCGCGAGCGCGGTGTGGCCGCCTCCGGTCGCGACGTCGAGCGCGCGCCACTCGGGACGCGGCTCGACGAGGGCGAGGAGCCGGTCGAGGCTCTCGCCCGTTTGGTGGTCGCGGCTCGAGACGTAGCGCTCCGCGTGCGCGCCGAATTGCCGGCGCGACAGCGAGCGCGCGTCCTCCATCCGCCTTAGGCGGCCTTCGCTCGGGAGCGGCCCCGGACGCGACGGGCGCGGCGGGCGGCGCGCTTCTTCGGCTTGGCCGCGGGCTTCGCCGCCTTGCCGCGACGCGTCGCCTTCGCGGGCTTCACGGTCTTCGCGCTCTTCGCCTTCGCGGTCTTCTTCACGCCCCGGCGCGGCGTTCCGGCTTCGCCGGCCACCCCCGCGCGAGCCCGAAGCTCGCGAATGCCCTGCTTCCGGAGATCCTGCCACGCGAGGATCGTCTCGCGGCGCGGACGCGTGCGGCCCGTCTCCCAGAAGTAGACCGAGAGGGACGAGACGCCGAGGAGTTTCGCGTACGCCTTGCGGCTCAGCCCCACCTGGCTGCGATGGCGGCGGATGAGCGCGGGCGCGAACCGGGCGCGCCGCCCGTCGGCGCCGGCGGCGCCGGATGCCATGGGCCGGAACACCGACGCGGACTTCAGGCCGGAGAGACGGCGCTCGATCGCGGTGAGGGAGCGGCGCAGATCGCGGATCTGGTCACGGATGGGATTCGAAGCGCGCTTCGACTCGTGGCGAGCCATCTGTCGGATTTCGGCGCGAAGCGCTTTCAAAATACTCGGCACATTAAGCTCCTTTGGCCTCTGGTATGGGAGAACCACCCTCCACCGGCGGGTTCTCCGGATGAAAACGCCCCCCTGCAAGTGCCATCCATTGCAGCCGCGCGCACGGCCCCGCGTGCGTCCCCTCGTGGTGGCGGCGTTGCAGCCGCTCCACGATCTTGGACACGCCGACGGTATCGGCGTGACGCAGCAATCCGCCTCGGAACGGCGGGAAGCCGGTCCCGAGGATCATCGCGAGATCGACGTCGTCCGCCGAGCCCGCCACGCGCTCCTCGAGCGCCAGCGTCGCTTCGTTGATCATCGCGTCCACGAGCCGGCTCACGATCTCGTCGGGAGCCGGTCCGGTGGGTGCGTCGCGCTTCGCGGGCGGAGCGCCGACGGCGGGATTCACGCCGCGGCGTTTGCCGTGTTCGTAGGTATAGAATCCGCGACCCGACTTCTTGCCCAGCGAACCTTCCGCCGCCAGCCGGTCGAGGAGCGCCGTGCGCGGCATCCGCTCGCCGAACGCCTCGGTCAAAACATGCGCCACTTTCCGCCCCACGTCGAGTCCGATCTCGTCCAGGAGCTCCAGCGGACCGAGCGGCATGCCGAACGCTCGAAGTGCTAAGTCTATGGTTTCAATCGGGGTGCCCCGTTCCACGAGGGCCACGGCCTCCCCTAAATAAGGCATTAAGATCCGGTTGACCAGGAACCCGGGCGCGTCCCCGACGACGATCGGCGTCTTCCCCATCCGCCGCGCGAGGGCCACGACCGTCTCCACCGCGGCCAGGTCGCTCTGCTCGTGGCAGATGATCTCGACCAGCGGCATGCGCGTGACCGGGTTGAAGAAGTGCATCCCCACCACCCGCTCGGGATGAACGCAGTTCTTTCCGATCGCGCGAACCAGGAGCGACGACGTGTTCGTGGCCAGAACGCAGGTCTCGGGGACCAGGCCCTCCAGCTCGCGGAAGAGCCCCTGCTTGATCCCGAGATCCTCCACCACCGCTTCGATGACCACGTCGGTCCGC
>DATIQI010000205.1:0-2825 GCA_035470985.1 Acidobacteriota bacterium | reverse complement strand
TGCTCTCCGAATCCGCGCTGCGCGGCATCGGGCTGCGCCGCCGGATTCCGCGCGAGCTCCACGAAGGCGGCGTCCATCTGATCGCGCTCGAGATCACGAACGCACATCCGGCCGCGCCTTCCGCGCCGTCACCGGGGCGGTAGCGCAGGAAGTGAGCAAGCAGGCGTTCAAGAACATCGCGCTCTCGATCGTCGAGGAGTAGGGCGGGCGTGCTCACGACCGAACAGACCACCCCCGCGGCCCTCCGGAAGAAGGGGGGCGAGCGCTTCACCGTCGTCTGGCAGGACGGCCACGAGAGCGTCTATCCGGCGCGCTGGCTGCGCGGCCGCTGCCCCTGCGCGCAGTGCGTCAGCGAGACGACGGGCCAGCGGATGGTCTTCGAGGAACACGTGAATCCCGACGTCGCCATCGCCGCCGCGCGCACCGTTGGCCAGTACGCGCTCCACTTCGAGTGGAGCGACGGCCACGCGACCGGCATCTACGCGTTCGACTACCTTCGCCGCATCTGCCCCTGCGCGGCCTGCGCCGCCGCGGCCGCGGGGTTCGGCGACGCGGCCCCCGGCGAGGATTCCTGAACCTCTTCGAAACCACGCTCCGCGCCGCCCGCGAGAAGGGTCATTGGAAGCAGACCCTGATCGCCCTCTGGATCGCCCAGTTCCTCACCATGCTCGGGATGAGCATGTTCCTCCCCTTCCTCCCGCTCTACCTCCGGTCGCTCGGCGTCACGGGGAAGGGGGAACTGGAGACGATGAGCGGGCTGGTCTACGCCGCTCCCTTCTTCTCGGCCGTCATCGCCACGCCGATCTGGGGCTATTTCGGCGACCGGCACGGCCGGAAGCTGATGGTCATGCGGGCCTCGTTCGGTCTCGCCGCGGCGACCGCGATCATGGGGTTCGCCACCTCGGCGAGCCAGCTCCTCATCCTCCGCGTGCTCCAGGGCGCGATCAGCGGCTTCATCGCGGCGGCCGTGGCCCTGATGGCCTCCGCGGCGCCGCGCGACCGCCTCGGCTACGCGCTCGGCACGCTCCAGACCGCGGTCCCGAGCGGCACGATCCTCGGCCCGATGATCGGGGGCCTCCTCTCGGATCTCATCGGCGCCCGAAACGTCTTCTTCGTGACGGCCGCGTTCAACACGCTCGCGGGCCTCGCGATCCTCTGGCTGGTCCGGGAGGCGGCGCGGCCGAAGCCGACGGGCGGGTTCGAGCAGATCTTCGAGAACTACCGCTACGTCTTCGGCTCGCCGCAGCTGAGGCTTCTCTTCTTCGTCCTCCTCGCGGGACAGTTCGCGCTCATGTCGCTCTTTCCCGTGATGGCGCTCTTCGTGGAGGAGCTCGGCACCCACGGGCGCCTGGTCGCGACCCTGACGGGCGCCATCATCGGCGTCACCGGCATCGCGAACATCATCGCGGCGCCGCGGTGGGGAAGGCGGAGCGACAAGAAGGGCTACAAGGGAACCTTGAAGCGCGCGCTCCTCGGCGCCGGAATCTTCGCGATTCCGCAGGGCCTGGTGCTCGCGCCGTGGCACTTGCTCGTGCTTCGAATTCCGTACGGCCTCATGATCGGCGGCATCGTTCCCTCGGTCCACGCGATGATCGGAGTCCGGGCGCCCGACGAGCGGCGCGCCGGAACGCTCGGCGTCACGTCCACGGCGCTGATGCTCGGGAACATGGCGGGGCCCCTGGTCGGCGGAACGATCGCCGGCGTCTTCGGGCTTCGCGCGGTCTTCATCCTCTCGGGCGTCGTCTTCTTCGCCGTCCTCTGGGGGCTCCTGCCGCGCATCGAGGAGCCCGACCGGACGGGCGCGAAGCCGGGCCGCTCCACGGAGGACGCGCTCCCCGCGCCCTCGACCGTGTAAGATCCGGCGTGGCCCGCCGCGCCGGCGGCCGGGCCGGGAACGCGCCGCGCCGGCGGCGGACAAGGGAGACCTTCATGCGACGAATCAGGACGTGGCTCGTGTCGGCGGCGCTCCTCGCGACGGGCGTGACGGGCGGCGTGGGCGCCTCGGGGGGCCGCGCCGCGGCGGCCACCAATCAGGAACTGGCCGACCAGGTCCGCGCGGCGGAGACGGCGTTCGCGAAATCGATGGCCGACCGGAAGTTCGACGCCTTCATCGCGCGCCTCGCCGACGAGACGATCTTCTTCGGCGGCAAGGGGGCGATTCGGGGCAAGGACGCCGTGATCGCCGCGTGGAAGAAGTTCTACGAAGGACCGAAGGCCCCCTTCTCCTGGGAGCCGACGACCGTGGAAGTGCTCGACTCGGGAACGCTCGGCCTGACGGCCGGCCCCGTGCGCGATCCCGAGGGGAATCAGATCGCGGTCTTCCAGTCCATCTGGCGACTCGAATCCGACGGCCAGTGGCGGATCATCTTCGATCGCGGGTGCGACTACTGCCCGCCGCCGCCGCCGGAGAAGAAGCCCTGACGGAGCCCTGGCTCCGCGGCCCGACTCCCGGCGTCGCGCCCGCGCTCCAGCCGGCCGCCCACGCGCTCCGGCAGGTGTCCGAGGAGCTGCCGCCGCTCCTCGCGACGCTCGGCGACGCGGAGGCGTGGGCGCGCCCCGGCGGATCCGCCCCGATCGGATTCCACGCCCTCCACCTGGCGGGAAGCCTCGACCGTCTCTGCGCGTACGCCCGCGGGGAAGCGCTGAGCGCCGAGCGCCTCGCGGCCTACGCCGAAGAGAACGCGTCGGCGGAAACGCGGCCTCCGTTCGCCCGCGTGCGCGACGTGGTGGAGCGAACGCTCCTCGCCGCGCTGGCGCAGGTCGAGGCGACCCCCGAGGACGCGCTCCGCGAGCCCCGCGAGGTGGGGAGGGCGAAGCTCCCCTCC
>DATIQI010000204.1:0-3965 GCA_035470985.1 Acidobacteriota bacterium | reverse complement strand
GGTGACCCCTCCGAACGTGCCCGGCCTCACGATCGAACGCGCGGGGACGTCGCAGAATCTCGTGCTCGCCGCCGGCACCGTCATGCGAACCGACATCGCGATGTTCCGCGTCTTCACGCCCGGCCCGGGGACGTACGTCCTCCCCTCCTTCCTGGTGTCGTCGGGGAAGCAGCGCGTGGAGACCTCGCGCGTGTCGTTCGAGGTGACCGCGTCGCTCCCGGCGGTCGGGTCGCCGGAGCCGGGGAGCGCGGCGCCCGCCGGAGCCCCGATCTTCGCGCGACTCGTCGTGGACCGGAGCCACGTCGTCTGGAACGAGCAGATCGTGGGGCGCCTGCAGGTCTTCGCGCGCGGCTCCCTCGAGGACATGCCGGCGTGGGAGCCGCCCGCGGCGGCCGGGTTCTGGGGCGAGCCGCTGGGCGAGGCGACGCACGATCGCGTCACCATCGGGGGCGCGATCTTCGAGCGGTACGAGCGGCGCTTCGCCTTCTTTCCGACGCGGACGGGACGGCTGACCCTCGGACCGGCGCGCGCCATCGTCCGCGTGGCGCACCGAAACGCTCCGACGTACGACCCCTTCGCGGGGATGCTCTTCAACGCGCCGCCGGGCGCCCGCTTCACGGAGGTTCCGATCGAGGCGGCGCCGGTCTCGATCACGGTCGACCCGCTCCCTTCGGGCGCGCCGCCCGAGTTCCGGGGCGCCGTCGGCTCGCTCTCCATGGCGGTCGGGGTCGATCGGGTCCGCGCGCGGGCCGGCGAGCCGATCACGGTTTCCACGATGATCCGCGGCGAAGGAAACCTCGCGTCGGCGCGCGATCCCGCGCTCGTCGCCCTGCCGGCGTTTCCGTCCTACCCGGCGGGATCGAACACCGAGCTCGACCGCTCGGGCGCTCGGCTTCGCGGCGCGCGCCGCCGCGACGTCTCCTTCGTTCCCGATCGCCCCGGATCCCTGATCGTGCTTCCGATCGCCTTCTCCTGGTTCGATCCCGAGGAGGGACGCTACCGGATCCAGCGCTCCGACTCGGTGCTGGTCCGGATCGGGCCCGCCGCTCCGGGAACGGGTGGTTCTTCCGCGCTCTCCCAGTCGGCGACGTCGGTCCCCGCGCCCCCGCGCGGCGCGGGCGCGAACGCCGGGGGCGCGGCGACGCCCGGAGCGCTCGACGGACTCCCGTCGGGATGGCCGCTTCTCGTCGGTTCGGTCTCGGTCGCCGCCTACGCGGGATTCGGCGCGGCCGCGGTCGCTCGGGGAAGGCGCGCGCGCGATCCGCGACGCCGCCGCTTCGCGCAGGCGTGCGAGGCCTTCCGGGAGATCGAATCCGCGGCGCGGCATTCCGGCGCGGCGGCCGCGCCCGAGCGAGCCGCGCGCGCGCTCCGCGAGCTCGCCGGAGTTCGCTACGGGGTGGATCAGGAGGGGAAGTCGCGGCGCGAGTTCCTCGATCACTTGCGCTCCGCGGAGGTGGCCCCGGAGATGGTCGGCGCGGTCGACTCGATCCTCTCGCGATTCGAGGCGGAAGCCTTCGCGCCGCGCGACGCCGGGCACGCTCCGGGAACGGCGCAGGGGACCGGGCCCCCTTCGGCCTTCGTCGCGGCGCTCGACCTCGCGTCGCGGTGGAGGGACGAATGCCGTCCTTGATCGGCGCCTCGACGCTCTACGACGCGGGCACGCAGGCGCTGGCCCGCGGCGAGGTCGGCCCTTCGGTCCTCTTCCTCACGGCGGCCGCGCGCCTCGAGCCTCGCGCGGCCGATATCGCCCGGAACGCGTCGATCGCGGAGGCTCGGGTCGCGCTCGCGCGCGGCGAGATGGACGCGGTCGCGTCGCGCGGATTCGCCCCTCCGCTCTCCGCAGGCGAGGGGTGGTGGATCGCGGCGCTCCTTCTCGCGTGCGGCGCGGCGGGCATGGCGTTTCGCGCCCACCGCACCCGGCCTCTGGCGCATCCGCGCGGGCGCTCGCTCCCGCTTCGAGTCCTCGATCTCGCCGGAGGGATCGGGTTGGCCGTCGCGGTGACGCTCGCGATCGCGGCGGGGGTGGAGCGGGCCATGCCCGAGGCCGTCGTCGTCGAGCCGAAGGTCGCTTTGACCGCGGCCTCGGGGCAGCCCCTTCCGGGTGAGCCGGCGCTGGTATCGGGCGAGCGCGTCCGTCTCGGGCCCGAGCGCGAGGGCCTGGTGGAAGTCCGGCTCGAGGGGACCGTCGTCGGATGGGCGCGCCGCGCCGCCTTCTGGCGCGTGCGCGACGCCGCACGGTATACTTCGGGTTTCACTTCGGCGGAAGGGCCCGAATCAGGCGGACGGGGGAGCGCGGATGAGTGACATGGGCGCGGCGTTCATCACCGGAGGCACCGGAGCGATCGGCGCGGTGGTGACGCGCGCGTTCCTCGGCGCCGGGTACCGAGTCGCCGTCACGTACCGCGGCGCGAAGGAGTGGGACGCGCTCGCCGCGGCGGAGGCCGAAGCCGCGCGCGACGGCCGCCTTCTCGGGCTCGCGACCGACGTGACCGACGAAGCATCGGTCGCGGCCTCGGTCGAGCGGGCCGCCGCCGCGCTGGACGGGCTTCGGATCCTGGTCCACGTGGCGGGCGGGCACGCCGGCGGGGTGAACGTGGAGGCGCTCGACGCGAAGACGGTGCGGGGGATGATCGATCTGAATCTCGTCTCCGCGTTCTGGGCGGCGAAGCACGTGGTCCCGCACGCGAAGCGGTCGGGGCGCGGTCGGCTCCTCTTCTTCTCCTCGCGCGGCGCGATCGAGTGCTACCCGGGCGCGGCGCCCTACGCGGCGGCCAAGGCGGGGCTCCACGCGCTCGTCCTCACCCTGGCGCACGAACTGAAGCGCTCCGGCGTGACGGCGAACGCGGTGATGCCGAGCCTCGTCGACACGCCGGCGAATCGGGCGAGCATCCCCGACGGCTCGTTCGGCGACTGGGTGAAGCCGGAAGCGATCGCCGACCTCTTGCTCTATCTCGCCTCCGACGCCGCCGCGGCGACGTCGGGCGCGCTCGTTCCGATCTATGGGAGGGCCTGATGACGGACGCCCGTCCGAAGTTCGCCAAGGGAGCCCGCATCGCGCCGGAGCCGCTCCGCCCCGGCACGACGGTGGACCAGCTCGTGGACTCGACGTTCCTCGCCTACAACGGCGCCCGGCTGCGCGAGGCGTGCCGCCTCTTCGTCGAGCGGATGCTCGAGCCCGACGTCACGGTCGGACTCACGCTGAGCGGGGCCCTGACCCCGGCGGGGCTCGGCCGCTCCTGCCTCATTCCGCTCCTCGAGTCGGGCTTCGTCGACTGGATGATCTCGACCGGCGCGAATCTCTACCACGACACCCACTTCGGCATCGGGCTGACCATGCACCAGGGCCAGTCGAACGCCGACGACATCGCGCTCCGGGAGCAGGGAATCGTGCGGATCTTCGACATCTTCTTCGATTACGAGGTCCTTCTCTCCACGGACGCCTTCTTCCGCGAGGTGATGCGTCTGCCCGAGTTCCGCCAGCCCATGAGCACGGCCGAGTTCCATCACCGCGCCGGGCGCTACGTGGCGGAACGGGAGAAGGCGCTCGGCCAGGCGCGGACGTCGCTCCTCGCGGCGGCCCATACCCTCGACGTGCCGATCTACACCTCCTCGCCGGGCGACTCGTCCATCGGGATGAACGCCGCCGCGATCCAGCTGGAGGGCGAGGCGATGCACTGGGACGTCTTCCGCGACGTGAACGAGACCGCGGCGATCGTCTACGACGCGAAGAAGCGGGGCGGGAAGAGCGCCATCCTCATCCTCGGCGGCGGTTCGCCGAAGAACTTCGCGCTCCAGACCGAGCCGCAGATCCAGGAGGTGCTCGGCCTGGACGAGGCGGGGCACGACTACTTCCTGCAGGTGACGGACGCGCGCGTCGATACCGGCGGTCTCTCGGGCGCGACGCCCGGCGAAGCGGTCTCCTGGGGCAAGATCGATCCCGACCGGCTTCCGGACGCCGTCGTGGC
>DATIQI010000203.1:0-2642 GCA_035470985.1 Acidobacteriota bacterium | reverse complement strand
GAGCGCGGAACGCCGCCGCGTCCCACCCTCCGTCGCGCGCCGGCGAGCCGGCTCCTTCGACCGTGAAGGGCCCGATCGCGGTCCGCCGAAGCGCCGAGAGGTGCGCGCCGCAGCCGAGGCGCTCGCCCAGGTCGTGCGCGATCGTCCGGACGTACGTGCCGCGGCTCACCGTCAAATCGAGCGTCACCTCCGGAAGGTCCGCCGCGACCCGCTCCAGGGCGTAGACGTGGATGGGACGCGCGTCCCGCGCGACCTCTTCCCCGCGGCGCGCCTTCTTGTAGAGACGCTCTCCCTCCACCTTCACCGCCGAGTAGAGCGGGGGCGTCTGCAGGAGGGCGCCGCGGAACGCGGGAAGCGCCTCGTCCACGGCGGCGACGCCGGGAACGGGGGAGGACGCACGCGGAAGCGCCGCGCCGGTCCGGTCCTGCGTGTCGGTCGCCACGCCGAGACGCACGGTGGCGCGATAGCGCTTCGGGAGGAGCCCCAGCGCTCCGAGCAGCGACGTCGCGCGCCCCTCGGCGACCAGGAGGAGCCCCGTCGCGAAGGGATCGAGCGTGCCGGCGTGGCCCACGCGGCGCTCGCCGAGAATCCGCCTCATCCGCGCGACCACGTCGTGGGACGTCCACGACTCCGGTTTATCCACGAGATGCAGGCGGTCCGCCATTCACTCCATTCACGGCGTGCTCCAGCGCCTCGAGCACGCGTTCCCGAACGGAGGAGAGATCGCCGGAGATCTTGGCTCCGGCGGCCACGCGATGCCCGCCCCCGCCGAAGCGCGAGGCGAACTCGTTCACGTCCACGCTCCCGTCGCTGCGGAAGCTGATCCGGACCTGCCCGGGGGCGGTTTCCTGCAACAGGACGCCGACGCGCGCTCCGAGGAGCGCCTTCGCGTACTGGACGATGCCGTCCGCGTCCTCGGGCGACGCCTCCGCGCGGTCGAACATGGACCGCGAGATGGTCATCGCGCTCACCTGTCCGTCGGCGCGCGCTTCCAACGACGCCAGCGCGAGCCCGAGGATGCGAAGGCTCCCCGCGCTCTTCTGCGCGTAGAGCTGCTCGGCCACCTCGGACGGCTTCGCGCCGTGGTCCACCAGGCGCGCCGCGAGGCGGAGCGCCTTGGGCGTGGTGTTCTGGAACCGGAAGGCGCCCGTGTCCGACGCGAGCCCGGTGTAGAGGCATTGCGCGATCTCCGGCGTGATCGGCGCGTGGCACGCCTCCAGGATGTCGTGCACCAGCTCGGCCGTCGCGCTCGCCTCCGGAACGATGAGGCGCGGATCGCCGAAGCCCGCGTTCCCCACATGGTGGTCGACGCAGGCGACGCGCGCGTTCGGCGCGACCAGCGCCGCCGCGCGCGGGCCGAGGCGGTCGAGCGAGGAGCAGTCGAGGACGATCACGGTGTCGAACGTCCGGCCGCGCGCCCCCTCGAACGCGTCGGGCGTGCGGATGGTCTCCGCGCCGGGGAGGAACTTCAGATTCGCGGGCACCGGCGACTCGTTGATCACCACGGCCCCGCGCCCCATGTCCCGCAAGGCCCAAGCGAGCGCGAGGGCGGAGCCGATGGCGTCGCCGTCGGGATCGACGTGCGCGAAGAGGGCGAAGTCGGTATGGGCGTCGAAGAACGCGCGAAAGCGTTCGAACGGCATCAATCCTCCTGGGAATCGCGGGGATCGCGGGGATCGGCGGGCGGCTCCGCCTCGGGATCGGCCGGCGCGCCGGATTCCGGCTCGGCGGCGCGCTCCGCGTGGATGTCCCGCAGCAGTTCCTCGATGCGGGCGCCGCTCTCGGCCGAATGGTCGATCACGAACGTGAGGTCGGGCACGATCCGCAGCCGAAGCTCCGGCGCGAGGAGCGAGCGGAAGCGCGGCGTCGCGTGCTTCAGCGCCGCGAGCACCTTGGGCTCGTCCGCGACGGCGAACCCGCCGGTCACCCAGACGCGCGCCATGCCGAGATCGCGCGAGACGCGCGCTCCGGTGACGGTGATCTGCCGCAGCCGGGGATCCTCGGTGCGGCGCTCGAACACCTCCGCCAGCACCTCGACGATGCGGTCGGCCACGCGCCGCGTGCGCGGCGTCTCGGGCTGCTCGTTTCTCGAACTCTTGGGACCGTGGGGGCTCATGGGATTCTCGAAGGGCGATCGACGGGCGGCGGCGCCGCTCAGTCGATCGCGATCTCGTAGTCGAGGACGGCCAGGCGGCCCTCCCGCTCGATCACCGACAGGATGTCGTGCAGGACCTTGTCGAGGACGCCGGGAGACTCCCCGACGACGGCCACCCCGAGGGCGGCGCGCTGCCAGAGTTCCTGGTGGCCCACCTCGGCGATCGACGCGTTGAACCGGTGACGCACGCGCTCCTTCACGTGGTTCAGCACGGAGCGCTTGGCCTTCAGCGAATCGGCCGCGGGCAGGTGGACCTCGAGCCGGAGCGTTCCGACGACCATCTCACGCCAGCTTGCGGGCGAATTCCTCCAGGACGAACGCCTCGATGACGTCGCCCTCGCGGATGTCGTCGCGGCCCTCGAGGGCGATGCCGCATTCGAAGCCGCTCGCCACCTCGCGCACGTCGTCCTTGAAGCGTTTCAGCGACTCGATCTTCCCTTCCCAGACCGGCTCGCCCGCGCGCAGGAGCCGCGCCTTCGCGTTTCGC
>DATIQI010000202.1:0-8645 GCA_035470985.1 Acidobacteriota bacterium | reverse complement strand
AGCCGGCGCGCACCGGGGGAGCCTGACGGAAGGCTCGATAGGAGGGGTCCGGGCGCCGCACGGATCTCGCTCGCCTGGCGCTCGAGGGCGCGCTCCGTCGACCGGCGGCGGGTCTCCGTCACGTCGCGGAGTTCCTCGCTCAGGGGGAGCCGGAGGATCTGGTCGTACAGGTAGCGTGCGCGCCCCGGGTTGTTCAGGAGCCGCCGCTCGATCTCGGCCGACTTGAGGAGCGCCAGCGCGGCCGCCTGGCGCTCCGGGTAGCGCCGGCCGTACGCCTCGTACGCGCGGCTCGCCTCCGAAGGGCGCCCGAGATCCTCGCTCGCGCGCGCCACCCGCAGGAGATCGGCCGGAGGAAGCCCCACCTCCCCGCCGAGGAGCCGCTTCATCTCGTCGTACGCGTCGCAGGCCCGCCGTTGGTCCCCTTCCCGGAGCCAGAGGCGGATCGCCTCCCGAAACCGCTCCGCGGCCTGGCGCTCCTGGTGGGTGACCCGCTGGACGCGCGCGGCCTCCGCCAGGGCCTCGGGATCGTCCGGCACCTGCGCCAGGTACGCCTCCAACTCTCCCAGCGCGGCGAACCAGTCCCCCCGCGAGGCGTACCGCTCGGCCCGCGTGCGAAGCCGCTCCAGCCTCGCCTCGGGCACGAGCCCCATCGCGACGCCGAACAGGGCCCCCAAGAGCGCGCCGCCGAGGTGGGCGACGTACGCCGTGCCCGAGAACTCGACGGCCAGCGACTCGAAGAAGGTGAGGCCGAACCAGAGGACGATCGCCGCGACGGCCGGGAGCGTGAACTTCGCCGGGCGGACGACTCCGTGGAGGAAGAGGAGCGTGATCGACGCGAAGCGGAGGTGGGCGAAGTAGAGCCGGACGAGGAAGAGTCCCATCAGACCGGAGATCGCGCCCGATGCCCCGATGATCGGGACGGACGCCAGCTCGGGCGTCCGCGCGAGGATCATGGCGGCCTGGGCCAGATTGGAGAGCCATCCGCAGGCGAGGTAGCAGATGGCGAACCGGAGCCCGCCGATCCGGTTCTCGAGCGGCGGACCGAAGACTCCGAGGAAGATCAGATTCCCGATGAGATGGAGCGGGTCGGCGTGCAGGAAGAGGGAGGCGAGCGCCGAGCCGACCGTCGGGTGCGCCGCCTTGAAGGCCCACGCGTACGAGCCGGCGACGGCACCCGGGGTGAGATGGAGTCCGGCGAATACGAAAGCGCTCGCGAGCGCCAGGGTCACCGTAACCCAGGGTACGCGCGGGACCTTCGCGTCCGTTCCGATCGGCAGCCAGTAGAAGTAGTACATGCTTGATCGCTCCCAGCGACTTCTCTACACTACCTCGGGCCTAAAATCGAAGCCTTTTCGTAAGTTACGGACGGCTCCCTCCGGGGAGCCCGGTTCGTCGTTTCGTCCCCGCACATAGGATCGGTATGGAGATCAAGACCGAATCGACCGGAATGGACATGGGCTCCAGCATCCAGCGCGAGCTCGACCCCCTCGAAAACGCCCACATCCAGTTCGAGGAGGCGGCGGCGCGCCTGAAGCTCGACCCGGCCTTCCTCCAGATCATCAAGGAACCTCGGCGGGCCACCATCGTGAAGCTCCCTGTCCAGATGGACGACGGGACGGTCCGGATCTTCACGGGATACCGCGTGCAGCATTCGATCATCCGCGGCCCGGCGAAGGGCGGCATCCGGTACCACCCCGACGTCACGCTGCAGGAAGTGACGGCGCTCGCGGCCTGGATGACGTGGAAGTGCGCGGTCGTCGGAATTCCCTTCGGCGGCGGTAAGGGCGGCATCGTCTGCGACCCGACCACCATGTCGAAGTCGGAGCTGGAGCGCCTGACGCGCCGCTACGTGGCCGACCTGATCGACGTCCTCGGACCCGAATCGGACGTCCCGGCGCCCGACGTGAACACGAACGAGCAGACCATGGCGTGGATCATGGACACCTACTCCATGCACGCGCGCCACACGGTCACGTCCGTCGTGACGGGCAAGCCGCTCGCCCTCGGCGGTTCGGCGGGACGGCGCGAGGCGACCGGCCGCGGGGTCCTCTTCTGCGTGCGGGAAGCGGCCAAGCGGATCGGCCTCGACTTGAAGAAGGCGACGGTCGTGGTCCAGG
Organism: Acidobacteriota bacterium; assembly: GCA_035470985.1. Classification (GTDB taxonomy): domain Bacteria; phylum Eisenbacteria; class RBG-16-71-46; order SZUA-252; family SZUA-252; genus SZUA-252. The sequence continues at coordinate 6,528 of DATIQI010000202.1, read as the reverse complement.
GCTTCGGGAACGTCGGCTCCGTCGCGGCCGATCTCCTCGTGAAGGACGGCGCGAAGATCATCGCCGTCTCCGACGTCGGCGGCGGCATTCAGAACCCGGACGGGCTGGACATCCCGGCCCTGATCGCCCATGTCGCGAAGCAGCGGACGGTGGCGGGCTTCCCCGGCTCCACCCCGGTGGACGGCAAGAAGCTCCTCGAGATCCCCTGCGACGTGCTCATCCCAGCCGCCCTCGAGAATCAGATCACGCACGCCAACGCCGGCCGGGTGAACGCTCGGATCGTCGCCGAGGGCGCGAACGGGCCGACGACGCCGCAGGCGGACAAGATCCTGAACAAGAACGGCGTCCTGGTCGTGCCCGACATCCTCGCGAACAGCGGCGGCGTGACGGTCTCCTACTTCGAGTGGGTGCAGGACCGTCAGGGCCTCTTCTGGCGGGAGGAGGAAGTGAACTCGCGGCTGGAGCAGATGATGGTCGACGCGTTCCACGACGTCGCCCGGGTGGCCGACGAGCACAAAGTCTCGTTCCGGATCGCCGCGTTCATGCTGGCGATCAAGCGGGTCGTCGACGCCATTCAACTCCGCGGGGTCTACGCCTAGGCGTCTCCGTTTCATTCCTCGATTCACGGCCGGCGCTCGCTCGTGCGATCGCCGGCCTTCTCGTTTCCGCGGCGGCCGCGGGTCGAGAGGCCCCCCCCCTACGAGACGAGCGGGTCGTCGAACGTGAGCGTTCGGCCGCGGGGATCGAGTGTCGCCCTCGCCCCGAGCGGGAACGGCGCGTTTCGCGATCCGTGGCCCGCGGGCATGCCCGCCAGGATCGGGACTCCCAGGCTTCCCAGGTGGTCGCGAAGCACGTCGCGGAGCGGGAGCTCCCGGTGCCCTTTCTGGGGCACGCAATTCGTGAAGCCGCCGAGGACCACGCCCCGGAGTCCGTCGAGATAGCCGCCGAATCGAAGCGCGGCGAGGAGTCCGTCCACTCGATAGGGCGCCTCGTTCACCTCCTCGAGGAAGAGGATCGCCCCGCGGAGACTCGGAAGGAGGCCCGTCATCGCGGCGTAGTGGACCAGCACCAGGTTTCCGCCGGCGACCCGGCCGCGAACCGCGCCCGCGGGCCCGGCCCACCGTCTCGCGAGCCGGAACTCGCGCCACTTCCCCTCGGGACGGGGCGTCGTCGTCCAGGCGAGCCAGCGCGGAAGCTCGCGCGCCGAGACGCCCCCGAAGCCCTGGAGGTTCGGCCCGTGCAGCGTTCGCGCGCCCGAGCGAAGCGCGAAGCCGGCGTGAAGGTAGGTCGCGTCGGAGAAGCCGGCGAAGATCTTCGGATCGCGGCGCATCGCGCCCCAATCCGTGCCGGGGCCGAGGCGCATGGCGCCGTAGCCGCCACGGGCCATCAGGACGGCCCGAATGTCGGGATCCCGGAGCGCCCGATTCAGGTCCGCCGCGCGCGCCGCGTCGCTCCCCGCGAGGTGCCCGCGGCGATCGAACACGTGACGGCCCCAGAGGACGCGGAACCCCGCCTCCTCCAGGCGGCGGGCTCCCGCGCGGACGAGGGTCGCTCGAACGGGCCCCGACGGCGCCACGATCGCGATCCGGTCGCCGGGTCGGAGCCTCGGCGGAGGGATGGGGAGGGCGCGGCGGCTCATCGCGGCACGCGCGCCGGCGGAAGGACGGCGCCCCGGCGCTCCCTCGGAGCCCGAGCGAGAAGCGAGACGAGGCGATCTTCGGCGTCGCGGGCGGACGCGAGCGAGCGGCGCGCGCCGTTCACCAGGAACGCGAAGACGATCCGCTCCCCCGCCCCGGTCGTCAGGTAGCCGGAGAGCGAGGCCACGTTGGTCAGCGATCCCGTCTTCGCGCGGAGGGACGCGCCCGGCGGGAGCCCGCCAAAGCGGCGCTCCAGCGTTCCCGGCTTCCCCGGCTCCGGCAATCCCGGACGAAAGACGCCTTCGGACCTGGGATCCGAGTCGAGATGGGAGAGCCAGCGCACGAGCGCGCGCGGCGTGGTCAGGTTCTGGGGCGAGAGTCCCGAGCCGTCCACGAACGCGACGTCGTTCGTGTCGATGCCCGCCTCGGCGACCCGCCGCGTCAGCTCGCGAAGCGCCTCGCGCCGCCCCTTCCCCGCCCGTGCCGGATCGAGGAGCCGCAGGAGGGCCTCCGCTTCCATGTTCAGGCTCTGCTGGCTCACCACCGCGACCTCCTCCGTGACCGTGGGCGATGGGAGCGCCGCGACCACGCGAGCGCTCTCCTCGCCGACGGCGGACCACCCCGCGACGCTCGGCGGATCGCCGAACGCGAACGTCGCGAACGGGGGCGGCCGAGACCCGCGATTCGCCGCGCGCCCGTCGCCTCCCCGATCCGCCGGAAGGAAGGCGACGTGAGCCTTCTTCACCTCGACACCCTCCCGGCGAAGCGCCGCCAGGAACCAGGCGGCCGCCGCCGAGTCGGGATCCGAGACGGCCACCCCGCGCCGAACGCTTCCGCCCCGTGGAACGAGCCCGGTCAGCTCCAGCGTCCTGGTTCCGAAGACCCAGCGCGGAATCAGCCATCCGGCCGCCTCCGGCGAGCCGATCGCGATCCCCGCGTCGCGCGCGTCGAGCGGCGAGCCGCCGGGGTCGAGAGTCAAGCGGACGCGGCCGCCTTCCTCCCGCGCCGTCACCAGGACCGAATTGCCGTTCGCGAGGATCGGATTGATCGGGGCTCCGAAGGAATAGCCGAAGTCGTCGTGAGCCCATCCGGGAGGCGGCGCCTCGTCCGCGAAGAGCGCGCGATCGATCCAGAGGGTCCCTTCGAAGCGCCGAAGTCCGGACGCGCGGAGGATCGCGGCCAGCGAGTCGAGGAGCCCCCGGCGGCCCGGCGCGAGGAGCGGGACGATGTCGGGCATGGCGCAGGGTTGAAGGACCAGGTCGCCGCGAAACGCGACCTCGTCCGTACCGCCCGGCCCCTTCGATCGCTTCACCTTTCCCCGCGCGGCGACACGCGTCGCGCTCCGCGCCGTCGCGCCCCGATCGAGGAGGAACGCGCCGAGCGTGTAGAGCTTTTGATTGCTCCCCGGAATGAACCGGTCCCCCGCGCGATAGGCGAGGAGCGTGTCGCCCGAATCCTGGGAAATGGCCAGGAGGCCCACCTGAGCCCCCCGCAGGGGGCCCGCGAGGAGAACGGCGAGCGAGTCGGCACCGGAGCCCCCGAGCGCCGCCCCGGCGCTCCCGGGCGCCCCCGTGGCGCGCGCCGGAGCGAGGAGCGCGACGAGCAGGAGCGTCGCGAGACACGCCGCCGGTCCGACCGGGGCCCGGCTCCGGAACGAGACGGGGCGAGCCGTCGCCGGCCCGCCCCGCGAAGAATCAGACACTCGAAGTTCTGTTTCGGTCAAAACGTGACGCCGAGGGAGAACTGCTGATTGTCGTCGAAGAAGTCCCCGGCGCTCGAGCCCGCCCAGTCGAACCGGAACGGCGTGTCGCCCAAGTTGAACTTGAACCCGGCTCCGTAGCTGTAGGAGTAGAGGTAGTCGCTCTGGCGATCCTCCTCCTTCAGCGGGATCTGGCCCTGATACCCGGCGCGGAGCGCGAGCCACTCCCCGATCGGGAACTCGGCGCCCAGCCGGTATTCGTCGGTCGAGAAGTTGTTCCCCTGGAACGCCCCGAAGAGCGCCACGTGGCGGTTCTCCCCCATCGGCAGATCGTACGCGAGGCCGATCTGGAGATAGGTCGGGATCTCGAATTCGGCCGACTGGACCCGAACGACGTGCGGCTGCGCGGACGGATCGGTGCCGGGGAGCTGGATCCGCTCCTCGAACTCCGCGCCGTCGAACCGCATGTTCGGCCCGATGTTCTTGATGGCGAAGCCGAACCGGAGTCCCTGCCAGCCCGTGTCGTACTGGACGCCGAGATCCACGGCGAAGCCGTTCGCCTTCGCTTCCGCGACCTGCTCGCTGACGAACGAGCCGCCGACGCCCAGCAGCACGCGGTCGGTCATCCGCCGGGCGTACGTGAAGCCGACCACCGCGAAGTTCGGGGTGAGGATTTCGCCCGTCCCCTCCGGCGCGTCTTCCGTCGTCACGGTGATGTCGCCGATGTTCAGGACCTTCGCGTGGAAGGCGATCTCGCCCTGCGATCCAAGATGCGATGCGATCGCGCCGTAGTTCACCTTCGCGTCCGCGATGTAGGTGCTGTACGAGACCAGCGCCTGCGTCTCGTCGGTCGCCGCGAGGGCGGCCGGGTTGTAGAACACGTTCGCGAGTCCGCCGCCCCAGGCGACGGTCGCGCCGCCCGTGGCGATGGCCGACGCCCCGACGGGAATGCGGAGCTCCTGCGCTCCGGCCGTGCCGACGCGGTCGAGCCCTCCGGCCTCCGCGATCGCCGCGTGCCCCAGAAGGGCCGCCGGCACGAGGAGGCGAATCACCCACGACTTCATCACGCTGCCCCTCCGTCCGTTGGAAGGATCGATTGGATGGTTGCGCATGACGGCTCTCCCTTCTAGAAGTTGTCGAGCCGTTCCTGCTCGATGAACACCGCGATGCGGTCCGTCTTCGTGCCGACGCCGTCCACCTCGAGGCGGTAGATGTACACGCCGCTCGCGACCGGCAGATTGCGTTCGGTATTCAGATTCCACTCGATCGTGGCGACCGCCTGCTCGTCGGGCGTCGTCGCCTCGCGGCGGATCGTGCGAACCAGGTCGCCGCCCAGGTTGAAGATCCGGAGCGTGACCAGCCGCGACGCCGGGATGTTCGTGAACTTCATCACCCGGTCGAATTGGGTGAGCTCGTACCGCGAGCGCGCGTAGTAGGGATTCGGAACCGCGAGGACCTTCTTCAGGTCGCGGCCCACCACCGTTCCCGCCGCCCCCACCCGCTGGGTGGTGAACTCATAGGTGTCGGCGGTCGTGAAGCGCTGCGCCAGCGCGCGGATCGTCGTCACCGCGGGCCAGTCGACCCCCGGCGGGTAGTTCAGTCTGCGGAAGCGGAATCGGCCGTACGTCTGATCCGAGCCGTCCGGCACGTAGTCGATGCTCTTCGTCCCGGGCGTGGCCCACGCGATGCTGGCGTAGGGGATGTCCCGGAAGTAAATCTGGTCGCCCCACGTCCAGCTCCCGGAGAGATCCCGGTCGCGGACCATGACGCTGATCTTCACGTCGTCGCCCGTGTTGCCGAGCGAGTTGAATCCGAGATCCCAGACCTCGAACGGCTGCTTGAAGCTCGCGACGAACGAGACCTCGCCGCTGGCGTACGTCCAGCAGTAGTCGGTCGTGTCCGGCAGGACGCGGATCTCGTAGTCGTGATTCGTCGGATTGATGAAGGTGTAGATGTCGGGGAAATCGCCGCCCGGACTCCGGAAGTTCCAGTTCCCGGTCGAGTCGGACTGGAAGGCCGTCATGTCGTTGATGACCCCGCCCGGTCCCAGCTCTCCGAAGATCGCCAGGCCCCGCGGCGCGGTGACCCGCGTCATGAATCCCTCCGTGACGGGATTGTCGTAGTCGCCGCTGATGTTGGTCTGGTCCACCAGGAGCGTGGTGTTCGTCGTGACGTTCAGGAGCGTCCAGCGCTCCAGGTCGTCGAACGTCACGCGGTAGGTCTGCCCCGTGATGTCGTTCTGGATCAGCTGGTCCACGTCCACTATCCCGCTCTGGTTCAGTAGCGGATCGCTCGCCACGGCGTCGGCGGAGACTCCGAAGACCGCGCTGCTCGTTCGCGGTGCGATCGAGATCGGATTCCGCGCGCTCTCCAGGATCTCCGAGACGATTCCGATGGAGGTTCCCCCGACGATGTAGTCGGGATCGTTGTTCACGTCGTAGGAGTAGGCCGTGACCGCGTAGTAGTAGTTCTTGTTGTTGATCAGGCGGCCGCCGACGATCGCGTCGTCGGTGATGTCGATCTGGAACGACGTCCCGTGGTCGTTGCCTCCGATCTTCAGGGTCCGTTCCACGACGCCGCTCGACGCGCTGAACTCGTCGGAGAAGATGTTCGTGACGCCGTTCGCCTCGTCGAAGGTGGCTATCACCGTCGGATCGGCGTCGGCGCTGTTCGAGGACATCTGCCAGACCCGGAAGCCTTCGAAGTGGAACTCTTGCCCCAGGGTCGGACTCGACTCGACGCTCCCGACCGGCTCCGAGCCCCAGACCAGGCGGACGCCCCGGTCGAGCGGCTGCGCGTAGAGGGAGGGCGAGGGCGGCGGCGCCGGAATGTCGAAGTTGAGATCGAACACCAGCTGGGCCACGGCGTCCTTCGCCTTCATGTCCGAAATCGAGGCGAGCCGGTCCGCGCCCTGACCGATGATGATGGCCGTGACGACCTCCTGCGAGTCGCCCGGCGCCATCGAGAAGGGTCCCGACGAGAGGAAGAGCCGCCGGTCGGCCGGATTGGAATCGAGCCAGCCCGTGTTCGTCACCGGGTCGCCCGAGACCTGGTACGTCGTGATCGGCTGGAGCGGGTCGTCGAACTGGTAGATCGGCCCTCCGCCGGCCTGGAGCCCGCTCATGTAGTTGTAGACCTCGGCCGCGGTCCCGGGATCGGTCCCGTTGATGTACTTGTTGAACGAGGTCATCC
>DATIQI010000201.1:0-9472 GCA_035470985.1 Acidobacteriota bacterium | reverse complement strand
ACCGCCTCTGGGAGCTCTATCTCCACACGCGGCTCGGCGTGCCCCTCGACCGGGTCGACTCCGAGGCCGAGCGGCTGGAGCACGTCCTGAGCGACGACATGGAGGACCTCCTCTCCCGCGCGCTCGGCGATCCGACGCACGATCCGCACGGCGATCCGATTCCGACGAAGGGCGGAGTTCTGGGATCGGTGCGCGGCGAGCCGCTCCCGCGTCTGGCGCCCGGGACGGCGGCCGTCGTCACGCACGTGAGCGACCGGGACGCCGCGATGCTCCGCTCCCTCGTCACGCTCGGCCTCGTCCCCGGCGCGCACGTGGCGGTGGTGGACCGGGCGCCGTTCGGTGGGCCCCTCACCGTGCGCATCGGGCGGCGCCGCGTCGCGCTCGATCCCGCCCTGGCGGAGCGCGTGCGCGTCGAGACTCAGACCAAGAGACGCGCGAAATCCTCTTACGGGGTCGTGCAGGGGGGACCGGCGGCGTGCTCGTAGCGCGGGCGGATGCCGGCGCCCAGCGCGAGAAGCGTGCTCGACACGGTGGGGAAGCGCTCCCGATGGAGACAGACCGGGGGGCTTCCGCCCTCGCCGTGGTCGCGTAGCCGGTCGCGGATCAGCTCGAGTCCCTCGTCCACCCCGCGCGGCGCCTCGCCGCGCAGGCGCTCCAGGAGCGCCCGGGCCCGCGGCTCTTCCGGATCGTCCAGCTCCGCGTGCGTGATCACGTGCCATCCCCGCGCCAGGAGCGCCGCCCGAGGCTCCGCCCCGGGAGCGATCGTCACCACCCACGAAGGGGCCCCGGCCTCGAGGCCGACCAGCGAGCAGGGGGCGTAGCGTCCCCGCCCCGCCAGGCGGAGCGCCGCGTCGAGTCGCGCGGGATAGGGATCGCCCGTGGCGGGATCGATCGCGGCGGGGGCGTCGAACGGAGGGCCGAGCGCGGCCGCTTCGAGGCAGAGAAGACCGCGGGAGCGGAGCGACGCCGGCTCCGAGGGGGCCGCGGTCCCGCCGGTCCCTCCCTCCGAGCCCGCCGCCGCGCGCCGGTTCAGGAGCGCCGTGACGAATCGCGCCTCGCGCACCGCGAGCCACGTGCCGCCCGCCAGGAGGTCGCGTCCGCCCGCGATGGGGGGCCGCTCACGCAAGAGGGCCGGCCCCGCAGAGGGCCGGCCCGGCGATTCGTCTCGGTTCGCTCCGACGAGGAGCGTCTCGGGCCCCGCGATGTCGAGGCCGAGGATCAGCGTGCACACGGGCGCTAGACGCGCTCCTCGATCGGGACGTAGGGGACGTCGTGTCCGCCGGTATAGATCTGATCGGGGCGGAAGATGCGGTTGTCCTTCAGCTGCTCGAGCCAGTGGGCGAGCCACCCCGTCACGCGCGCGATGGCGAAGATCGGCGTGAAGAGGGCGGTCGGGATTCCCATCGCCTGGTAGAGCACGCCGGAGTAGAAGTCGACGTTTGGGTAGATCCGCTTCGCCGCCAGGTGCTCGGCGACGACCGTCTCCACCTCCTGCGCGATTCCGAGGAGCGGATCGCCGCCCCGCTTCGCGATCGCGAGCTGCGCCAGCTTCTGCAGCACCAGCGCGCGCGGGTCCTTCACCTTGTAGATGCGATGTCCGATCCCCATGATCTTCTGCTTGCGGCCGATCAGGTCCTCGACGTAGGGACGCGCCTTGTCCAGATCGCCGATGTTCTTCAGCATGTGGATGACCTGCTCGTTCGCCCCGCCGTGCAGGGGGCCGGTCAGCGCCCCGATGGCCGACGAGACGACCGTGTAGGGATCCGCCAGAGTCGACGCGGTCACGCGCCCTCCGAACGTCGAGGCGTTCATCGAGTGCTCGGCGTGGAGGATGAAGCAGACGTCCATGATGCGCGCCATCTCGGCGTCCGGCTCCTCGCCGGTCAGCATGTAGAGGAAGTTCCCCGCGTGATTCAGCTCGGGCTTCGGCGGGATGTAGTCCTTGCCGTGGCTCAGGCGGTGGAACGCCGCGACCAGCGTCGGAGCCTTCGCGATGATCCGGACCACCGAGTTGTAGCGGTCCTCGGCGTTCATCGGATCGCGGTCGGGGTAGAACATCCCGAGCGCCGCGATCGATGCCTGCAGCGCCTCCATCGGATGGCCCGTGTCGGGGAGGCACTTCAGGAGATCGATGAGTCGGAAGCGGACGTCTCGGTTGGTCGCGACGTCGCGCGTGAATTTCTCCAGCTCGACCCGGTTGGGGAGCTTGTCGAAGAGGAGGAGGTACGACGTCTCCTCGAACGTGCTCTTCTCGGCGAGTGTCTCGATCGGGATGCCCCGGTACTCGAGGACTCCCTCGTCGCCGTCGATCCAGCAGATGCTCGACTTCGCGGCGGGGACGCCGTCGAGGCCGGGAATGTAGGGAACCGGTGACGCCCCAGCCGCTGGGGCGGAGGGCGCGGTGCGCTCCGGCATTCGAAACCTCCAGCGCCGCGGCGCGGCCGCGGCGGGTCTCAGGGTGTGATGGCTCGGACGACGACGAGGGGATGCTCGGCGCCTATTGTGAGCGGTCGCGCCGCCGGAATCAACGCCGCCGGGCCCTTTTCGCGGGGGGCGCGAGCGCCTGGATCCGCTTGATGCCGCCCGCGTCGTCCGCGAGGAGGCCGGCGCCGACCAATCGCGGAACCAGATCGACCCACTTCCGTTCCTTCGCGAAGACCTTCCGGAAGAGGGGCGTCGCCTCCTTCTCGCGGCCGAGCTTCCAGAGCGCGGCCGCCTGCCAGAAGACGATCTCGTTGTTCGTCGGCGCGAGCCGCGCCGCCGCGGAGTAGGCCTTCATGGCCTCCTCGACCTTCCCCTCCGTGATCAGCGCGTCGCCCTCGTCCACGCGGCGGTAGGCGCGCCAGAGCGTGACGAGGCGGCGGAGTTCCGTGATCGGACGCGCGCTGTCCTCGACGCGCAGGTCGAGGATCCGGTCGGCCCAGGGACGGTTCGAGCGCTTGCCGCGGACGATGACGATGGCGGCCGACTGCTGCCCGCGAATGTCGCCTCCCGCGCGCTGCCCGGCGTCGAGGGCGTCGAGGAGCCGTTCGGCCAGATCGCCCTTCGACGTTTCGTAGGCTTTCGCCATCGCGTTCCAGACGCTCTTGTTCGCCATGAGGTTCGCCTGGACCGAGTACTGGGCGCCCGCGCGATCGCCCGCGTCGGCGATGCACTTCGATCCCGTGTGGACGGCGACGTTCCCCTCGGCGTCCACCATCGCCACCTGGCGGACGTCGCGGTACTGGTCCTGTCCCAGGAGCTCGTCGAGGGCGCGCCGCGCGGAGCGGCCGTCCCTCATCAGTTCGAGTCCCTTCGGGCCGTAGCTCACCTCGACCAGAGACTGGGTGGCGACGGCTCCGACGCCCGGCTCGGCCCACGGGACGATCGGACCGACCGAGAAGTAGTGGGATTGGACGGCCACGCCGATGTCGCCGGTCGCGGAATCGCGGGCCACGATGGAGAACGTCGCGCGCGCGGGCGTGGCGAAGAGTGCGAGGGTGGCGAGGGCGACGGCGGCGACGGGCGCCGCGCGGCGAAGGGCGTGGGGTCGAAGCACGGAAACCTCCCTGGAGTTAGTTCTTGGATCCCGGCATCCCGCCGGCTCGCCAGTGCCACTCTTCCTGCCGAAGCGTTCCGCGGACGGTCCCCTCGACCCGCGCGTGGAGCAGGCCGTCGTCCGTCCGCCAGTAGATGATCCGCTGCGGGAAGTCGTGCGCCGGATTCGCGAAGACCACGCGCCGCGGGCCCCGCTCGACCAGGCCGAAGGGCGTCGGGGGCCGGCCCGAAGGACTCCCCCAATAGACCGCGCTGTCACCCACGGCCTCGATCCGGAGGAACTCGAAGAACGACCTGCCCGACGGCCTCACGTCGCGGTGCATCCCGAGGAGGATGCCGCCGCTCGGCGCGAGCCAGCACTCCTCGGTGACCGTTCCGCCTTCGTCGCCGGTCCAGCATCCCGCCATCCAGGCGAGGTCGGCCAGGGCGGGTGGGGGCTCGGGCGGCGCCGCGTGCGCCGCCGCCGGGAAGGCGGCCCAAACAAGGAGGATGAGGAGAATCGTGGCGAGAGGCCTGGGAGAATCCGCGCAGCCGATTACGGGTCTTTCCCCCATTCGGGCGCCCGCCGGGAGCGGGTCGGCGATGGCCGGCTCCGGCCACCCGGCAAAGTATTGCAACTCAATGACTTGCAAGATTCAAGATCCCCCTTCCTCGTTGTTCCGGAGGCGCGATTCCTGCATACTATGTCCCCCGTCGAACCGGTGCAACGTCGCTCGTCAACCCAAAGGTGGATCCATCCAATATGGCGCGTCCCTTCGCATCTGGCATCGCATACGCAATCGGAACGGTCGCGCTCCTCGGCGGACTGGCCGCGTCGAATCCAGCCCACGCCGGGTGGGCGACGTACGGCAATCCGGCGTCGCTGGCCGACTCGAATCAGGTTCTCCCCAAGTCGATTCCCGACGGCTCGGGCGGCGTCTTCCTGGTCTGGGAAGACCGGCGCTCCGGCAATTCGGACGTCTACGCGCAGCACCTCGACGCCGTCGGCACCCGTCTCTGGGGCGCGAACGGCGTCCCGGTCATCGTGCACACCGGCGGGCAGGAATCGCCCGTCCTCGTGAGCGATGGAGGCGGCGGCCTCATCGTGGCGTGGCAGGACTCGCGCGACGGGGGCGTATACGACATCTACGCCCAGGCCTTGAACGCGGCCGGGGCGACCCGGTGGGCCGCGGACGGCGTCGCCATCTGCACGGCGAGCGGCGCCCAGATCCTCCAGGTCGGCGTCTCCGACGGGCTCGGCGGCGCCATCTTCGCGTGGCGCGACTCGCGCGGCATCGACCAGGACGTCTACGCGCAGCGGATCGACAACGCCGGCACGGTCCTCTGGGCGACCGACGGCGAAGCCGTCTGCACCGCCTCGGGGACTCAGACCGATATGCGGATCCTCCCCGACCAGCTGGGCGGCGCCTTCATCGTCTGGCGCGACCGGCGCGCCGGGCTCACCTCCGACATCTACGCGCAGCGCGTGAACGGGAGCGGCGATCCGCAGTGGACCCCGGACGGCGTCCCCGTCACCGTCGCGGCGAACGACCAACTCTCGCCTCAGATCGTGAGCGACGGGCGCTTCGGGTTCATCGCCACCTGGCACGACAATCGGACGGTTCTGGCCGACTACAACATCTACGCGCAGCGGATCGGGCCGACCGGCGCGCCCAAGTGGACGGTGAACGGCGTGCTCGTCACCGAAGCCGCGCTCCAGCAGCAGTTCCCCCTCATCGCGACCGACGAAAAGGCCGGCGCCATCGTCGCCTGGCTCGACACGCGGAACGGGATTGGCACCGACGTCTTTGCCCAGCGCGTCGACAGTCTCGGCGTCCGGCTCTGGGGCCCCTCGGACGGCCTCGCGGTTTGCGCGACCGATAGCACCCAGGCCGTCACGACGGTCGTCTCCGACGGCCTCGGCGGCGCGATCTTCGGCTGGGACGACGACCGCGCCGGATTCCGCGAGGTCTTCGCGCAGCGCGTGAACGGATCGGGCGTCGTCCAGTGGGCTTCGCTCGGCCTGAAGATCGCCACCGGCGTGGGGAACCGAAATCTGAAGAGCGCCTCGCCCGACGGATCCGGCGGCTGTATCTTCTCGTGGGAGGACTTCCGATCCACGACGAGCAGCGACATCTACGCGTTCCGCGTCACGTCGATCGGCACCGGCGTGGAGGCCCCGGAGGCGCCCGCCGCGGCCGCGAGGCTCTATCCGGCGCGGCCGAATCCGTTCAACCCCCACACGGTCCTCTCCTTCCAGCTCGACCGCCCCGGAGACGTCCGCCTCGCGCTCTACGACGTTCGCGGGCGCCTGGTGCGGGAACTGGTGAACGGGGACCGCTCCGCGGGCCGCCACGAGGTGGCCTGGGACGGAACCGACGCGTCCGGGCGCGGATGCGCCTCGGGGGTCTACTTCCTGCAACTTCGCGCGGAAGGCGTCCGGCGCCAGACGGCCGTCACGCTTCTTCGCTAAGCGACTTCACGTCAACGGGATAGTGCCGGCCGTCGCTCGGCCGGCATCCCGATTGACTCCCCGCCGGGAAACCGGTATCGTTCCCCCCCGACGAATCGGCAGCCGTCATTTCTCGCCGGTAAGCCCCCACCTTGGAAATCGCCGAGAGGCCTCGTGGATCTGTTCAAGAAGTGTGAAGACTTTACGGAACACCGCCTGGCCCAGAGGGCCGGTTTCTACCCCTACTTCCTCCCGATCGCGGAGAACCACGGGACCGAGGTCACGATCAACGGTCGCCGCCTCATCATGGCCGGATCGAACAATTATCTCGGCCTGACGAAGCACCCGAAGGTCATCGCGGCGGCCTCCGAGGCCCTCCATCGCTTCGGCACCTCGAACAACGGCTCGCGCTTCCTGAACGGCACGCTGGAGCTCCACGTCCAGCTGGAGGAGCGCCTGGCGAAGTTCATGCGGAAGGAAGCGGCGCTCGTCTTTTCCACCGGGTATCTCACGAATCTCGGCAGCATCTCGGCCCTCAGCGACAAGGGCGACGTGGTCGTCCTCGACAAGGACGCCCACGCCTGCATCGTGGACGGCGCGCGTCTCGGTTACGGAGACGTGAAGCGGTTCCGGCACAACGACGTCCGCGATCTGGAGCGGGTCCTCTCGGGCCTGCCGGCGAAGGCGGGGAAGCTGGTCGTGGTGGACGGGCTCTACAGCATGGAAGGCGACATCGCGCCGCTCACCGACATCGTCCGTCTCTGCAAGGAATACAAGGCGCGCCTCCTGGTGGACGACGCGCACGGCATCGGCGTCCTCGGCTCCCGGGGGGCCGGCGCCTGCGACGCCCAGGGCGTCGAGGACCAGGTCGACTTGGTCATGGGGACGTTCAGCAAGTCGTTCGCCTCGCTCGGCGGCTTCATCGCCGGCCCGCGCGCGGTGATGGACTACCTGCGCCACCACGCCCGCGCCATGATCTTCAGCGCCAGCGTGACCCCCGCCAGCGTCGCCGCCGCGCTCGCCTCGCTCGACATCATCGAGAGCGAGCCGCAGCTGCGCGAGCGCCTGAAGGCGATCTCCGACAAGATGCGCGGCGGCTTCCGCGCCATGGGCCTCGAGGTCGGCTGCGGCGAGGGGACCCCGATCGTCCCGATCTTCATCGGCGACCGGGTGAAGACGATGCAGGTCTGGCGGAAGGTCCTCGAGAAGGGCGTCTTCGTGAACGCGATCGTGGTGCCGGCCGTCCAGCCCGGCCGCGATCTCCTCCGCACGTCGTACATGGCCACGCATCAAGACGAACAGCTCGACACGATTCTCCGCGTGGTGGACGAAGTCCGCCAGGAATTCGGGCTCGAGCTGGTCCCCAAGGCCAGCTAGCCCGCCGCCCGCGCCGTGGACGTCGTCCCGGTCGAAGGCCCCCGAGACCTCTCCCGCTTCATCCGCGTTCCGTTCGACATCTACCGCGACGACCCGCATTGGGTCGCCCCTCTGATCGGCGACGAGCGGATCCGCCTCACCCCCGGGAAGAACCCCTTCTTCGATCACGGCGAAGCCGCCTACTACCTGGCCCGGGAGGGCGGGGCGATCGCCGGGCGGATCGCGGCGTCCGTGGACCGGAATCACGACGAGACGCACGGCGAGAAGCAGGCCGCGTTCGGCTTCTTCGAGGCCCGCTCGGCCGAGGCGGCCGCGGCGCTCCTCGCCGCGGCGGAGGCCTGGGCGCGCGCGAAGGGCGCGGCCGTGGCGCGCGGCCCGCTCTCCTTCAGCACGAACGACGAGGCGGGGCTCCTGATCGAAGGGTTCGGCGTGTCGCAGCCCATGATGATGCCCTACAACCCGCCCGACTACGCCGCCTGGATCGAATCCGCCGGCTACCGGAAGGCGAAGGACCTCTACTCGTTCTCGATTCCGGGTCCCTACACCGTTCCCGCGACCTTCTACCGGATCTCCGAGATGGCGCGCCGCCGGGGGAAGGTGACCACGAGGCCGCTGGCGATGAAGCGGTTCGACGAGGAGCTGGCGCTGGTGAAGGAGATCTACAACCGGGCGTGGGAGAAGAACTGGGGCTTCGTGCCGATGACCGAGGCGGAGATCGATCACATGGCGCGGCAGCTGAAGCCCGCCGTGGTGCCCGATTTCGTCCGCTTCGCCGAGCTTGAGGGGAAGGCCGTGGGGTTCCTCCTCTACCTGCCCGACGTGAACCTCGCCTTGAAGCCGGTCCGCGGAAAGCTCTTCCCGTTCGGGATTTTCCGCGTCCTCTGGGGTCTCCCCCGCGTGCGCGAAGGACGCCTGATGGCGCTCGGCGTCGTCCAGGAGCACAGGCGCACCGGGATCGCTCCGGCGCTCGTCTCGGACATGGCCGACGTGCTGAACCGGCGGGGGTACCGCCGCTCCACCATCGGATGGACCCTCGAGGACAACGACGCCGTGAACGATCTGGCGATCGGGTTCGGCTGCACGCGGAGCGCGGTCCACCGCGTCTACGAGAAGAGCCTCGCGGGGTGAGCGCGCCGCTCGCGGTCGTCACGGGCGCGTCCGGGTTCGTCGGGAGCCACGTCGTGGACGAGCTCCTCCGCCGCGGGGCGCGGGTCCGCTGCCTCCTTCGCGCCTCCTCGTCGCGCCGCTGGCTCGAGGGGAAGCCGGTGGAGATCGTCTTCGTCCCGCTGGACGACGCCCCCGCGCTGGCCGCCGCCGCCGAGGGGGCTGACTGGATCGTCCACGCCGCCGGGGTCACCAGCGCCCGGAACGCGGCCGAATTCCACGCGGTGAACGTCGGGGGCACCGAGCAGATGCTCCGCGCGGCCCTGACGGCCGGACCTTCGCTTCGCCGCTTCCTCTACGTCTCCAGCCTGGCCGCCGCCGGACCGAGTCGCGACGGGATGCCGGTGACGGAAGCCCACCCTCCGCGCCCCGTCTCGGCCTACGGCGAGAGCAAGCTCCGCGGGGAGGAGCTGGTGCTCCAGCTTCGCGACCGCCTCCCGGTCTGCTCCATCCGCCCTCCCGCGGTCTACGGTCCGCGCGACGAGGCGACGCTGAAGATCTTCCGCGCGCTCCGCTGGCACGTCCGCCCCGAGCTCCGCGCGCGCGGGCGCTTCTCCATGATCTACGTGGAAGATCTGGCTCGCGCGATCGTGACGGCCCTGGAGGACGATCGCGCGGTCGGAGAGATCTACTTCGCGAGCGAGCCGGACGTCTGCGACTACGACCGCCTCGGTCTCCAGGCCCAGGACGCCATGGGAACGTGGGCGGTTCCGCTCCGGCCCCCGGGCTGGCTCCTGACGGCCGGGGCCCTGGCCGGCGAAGCGTGGGGCGCGATCACGCGAACGCCTCCGTTCCTCTCCCGCGCGAAGCTCCGGGAGATCGGCGCGGGCGACTGGATCTGCTCCTCGGCGAAGATCCGCTCCCGGCTCCTACCCCGACGTCCGGCGGCGCAGCGTCGTCGAGCTGGGGGAGCGCTGCGGGTACTGGTCCGAGCACGCGCAGCAGGTCGCCCGGATCGCCCTG
>DATIQI010000200.1:0-7760 GCA_035470985.1 Acidobacteriota bacterium | reverse complement strand
GCGGGCTACACCGCGTCGATGTCGAACGTCATGAACTCGGCCGATCGCGAGCCGCTCGGTTTTCGGACCGATCTTTCGAAGGCGCGGCTGAAGGCGCGCCTGGGGAGCGGCGTGAGCCTCGACCTGAAGGGCACGCGCCGGCAGCGTAACGGCGACAAGGCCTACGGCGGCCCCTTCGGCTTCAGCAACGTGATCGAGATCATGGAGCCGATCCGCCAGGTGATGAACGAAGGCGAGGCGAAGCTCTCGTACGCGCGGAATCGCCTCGCGATCGAGGCGGTGGCGGGACTCTCCGCGTTCCAGAACCGCGTGGACGTGCTGGCGTGGGACAACCCGCGGCGCGCCGTGAACAGCCCGACGGCCGGCTCGTCGTTCGGCGGGATCGATCTCTACCCCGACAACAGGACGCTTCGCGGCGGGCTTTCGGCCAGCCTGAATCTGAAGCACCGGACGAACGTCCTCGCGACGGTCCACGTCAGTGAAACGACCCAGGACGACGCTTGGATGGAATACACGGTGAACCCGGCGATCGTCGTCCCCGACTCGGTCGCGATCGAGGGGACGAACACGGAAGGGAAGATTCGGACCATCACGCAGGACTACCGCGTCACGACGCGCCCCTCCCCGACGTGGAGCGGGACGCTCCGCTTCCGCCGGAACGAGGTGGAGAACAAGACCGAGGCGCACCACTTCGGGGCGCAGGTGGCCTACGACCAGTCGCTCCGGATCGGCGAGGTCACGAGCCATCCGTTCGGCAACACCAACACGACGTTCGGCGGCGACGTGAGCGTCACGCCGACGCCGCGGATCACGGTTTCCGGCACCGCCGAGCGGGTCCGCGTGGATCGCACGTTCCGCGAGATCGCGCGCACGGACGAGGACGTTTTGGCGGCGAAGATCCGGGTGCGGCCCCGCGCGGGACTCGAGCTGTCGGGCAGCTATCGCCACGGCGACCGGACGCACGACGAATTCGAGTACGAGGACTATCAGGACGAGTCGGGCGTCTTCATCGAACAGCCGGGCCTGCGGCGATTCGACGTCGCCGACCGCGTGCAGAACCGCGCGACGATGGGACTCGGCTGGTCGCCGACCGAGCGCGTCGAGATCTCGGGCTCGTTCGAGTACCTCCGGAACGAGTACGGGGACGAGGAGCTCGCGGACGCCGACACCACCCAGCTGGGTCTGCTGGACGAGTCCCGCCACGCGGCGAGCGTGGAGGCGATGTTCCACCTCAGCCCGAAGCTGGACCTGAGCGGCGGCTACGGCTGGGGGCAGATCTACACGAACCAGCGCTCGCGGCAGTCCTCGAGCGCGGCGCTCTCGACCTCCGACAACGACAACTGGCAGGCGCGGCTGAAGGACTGGTTCATCTACGCGAACGGCACGCTGGAGTGGCGGCCGGTTCCGGATAAGTGGACCTTCACGGGCCGCTACGAGTTCGACCGCCAGCCCGGCATCTTCCGCCTGACGAACCGGCCCGGGACGTCGGTGGACCTCCCGAGTACGAAGTACCGGCGGCAGAGCGTCGGCGCCGAAGGGTGGTACCGCGTGGACCGCCACTTCGAGATCGGCGGCCGCTGGATGTGGGAGGAGTTCACGGTGCGAGACTTCGCGGCCGAGGACGTCCCGTACGTCTTCCCGCTCACCGGTTCCACCACCGCGATCTTCCTCGGCGATTCGATCCGGGATTACAAGGCGCACCAGCTGGGGCTCGCCATCCGGCGAAGCTGGTAGCCTCGACGCTCGCAGCACACCGGGGGGCGGGTCGGGCCGTGTCGCAACGGCCTACCCGCCCCCCGGCGCTTTTGCTACCTTCAAGGCTCTGTCTCCACGAGATTCGGCCTCCGTTCGAAGGAGCGAACCCATGCCTCCCGCCACCTCCCGGCGCGCGCGCCGCCTTCTCGTTCTCTGCCTTCTCCTGGCCGCGCTCGGTCCCGAGGCCGGACGGGCGGACGCCCCGACCTCCACCTTCTCCATCGTCGCGTACGACTCGGTGACGGAGGAGATCGGCGTCGCCGTCCAGTCGAAGTACTTCAGCGTCGGGACCGCGGTCCCCTGGGCGGCGGCCGGCGCGGGCGCGATCGCCACGCAGGCGAACGTGAACGTGTCGCTGGGTCCGAAGGCGCTGGCGCTCCTCCGCACGGGGATGTCCGCGTCGGAGGTGATGAAGGCGCTCGCGGCCACCGACTCGCTCTGGCAGGGGCGGCAGGTCGGCATCGTGGACGCGCGGGGTGGAGCGGCGTCCTGGACCGGATCGCGCGCGCTCGACTGGGCGGGCGGCGAGACGGGTCCCGGATTCGCCTGCCAGGGGAACATCCTGGCCGGTCCCGCCGTCGTGGCCGATATGGCGAAGGCGTTCCGCGAGACGCGAGGCGAGCTGGCGGAGCGGATGATCGCCGCGCTCGAGGCCGCGCAGGCCGCGGGCGGCGACAAGCGCGGGCAGCAATCGGCCGCCCTTCTGATCGCGCGCCCCAGCGAGTCGAATCCCGAATACAACGAACGCTACATCGATCTCCGGGTGGAGGACCACAAGACGCCGATCAAGGAACTCCGTCGCGTCTGGCAGATCTTCCAGGGATTCCACCTGGCGAACGCGCACCTGAACTACGCGTCCCGCTTCGAGGCGGCGGGCCGGCGCGACCTCGCCGATCTGGAGCGGAACCGCGTCGGCGAGATCCTGGAGCGCGCCCTCGCGCGCGGCGAGCGCGATCCCTCCGTGCTGAACGGGCTCGCCTGGGCGTGCGCCACGAACGACATCTTCCTGCCGCAGGCGCTCCAGGCGGCCGAGCGCGCGGTCGCGGCCGACCGCCGGAACGTGGACATCCTCGACACGCTGGCCGAGGTCCACTTCCGGATGGGGAACTCGGTGAAGGCGATCGAGGTGGAGTCGCGGGCGGCGACGATCGATCCGAAGAGCGAGTACCTGAAGGACCAGATCAAACGCTTCCGGGGCGGAAAGTGACGCGCCGCTCCGCCGCCGCGTTTCTCGCGCTGGGACTCCTTCTCGCGAGCCCGGCGGACGCCACCTTCTCGATCGTCGCCTACGACTCGGCGACCCAGGAGATCGGCGTCGCCGTCCAGTCGCGCGCCTTCAGCGTGGGGAGCGCCGTCCCCTGGGTGGAGGGGGGCGTCGGCGCGATCGCGACCCAATCGGCCACGAACGAGTCGTTCGGCCCCTGGGGCCTGGAGCGGCTCCGTCGCGGCGAGCGGGCCGAGGACGCGCTCGGCGCCCTGCTCGACGCCGACTCGGGACGCGCGCATCGGCAAGTCGGCGTCGTGGACGCGACGGGGCGGAGCGCCACCTTCACGGGGAGCGACTGCAGCGCGTGGGCCGGCGGGCGGACGGGTCCGGGCTACGCCGTTCAGGGGAACATCCTCGCCGGCGAGGCCGTGGTGGCGGCGATGGAGCGCGCGTATCTCGAAACGAAGGGCGACCTCGGGCACCGGCTCCTCGCGGCGCTGGAGGCCGGGCAGGCCGCGGGCGGCGACAAGCGCGGGATGCAGTCGTCGGCGCTCGTGATCGGCCGGCCGAGCGAAGTCCACCCCGAGTACCGGACGCGCTACGTCGATCTCCGCGTCGAGGACGCGAAGGATCCCATCGCCGAGCTGCGCCGCGTCTATCTCATCCAGGAGACGCAGGACCTCGCGGAGGCGCACCTCCGCTTCGCGGCGGAGGCGGAGAAGGCGGGTCGGAAGGACCTCGCCGCCCTGGAGCGGGAGCGGGTCGGCGACGCGCTCCGGCGGGCGGTGGCGCGCGGGGAGAAGGACCCCCAGAACCTCAATTCGCTGGCGTGGGTCTGCGCCACGAACGACATGTTCCTCCCCGAAGCCGTCGCGGCCGCCGAGCGGGCGGTCTCGCTGGAGCCGAAGGACACGAGCATCCTCGACACGCTGGCCGAGTGCTACTTCCGCGCCGGCCTGGTCGATCGGGCCGTGGAGACGGCCGGGCGGGCGCTCTCGCTCGCCCCCGACGACAACTACCTCAAGGGACAGCTGGCCCGCTTCCGGGCCGCGAAGAAATGATCCAGGAGCCATCGATGAACGCGAAGAAGACCGTCACGCCCGAGCATCTGCACGACTTCCAGTTCCTCGACGCCGCCGTTCCCTCGCCGGACGGATCCCGGATCGTCTATCAGATCCGGACCATGGACGCGGAGAAGGACGGCTATCAGTCGCACCTCTGGCTGGTGAACGCCGCCGGCGGCGCGCCGCGGCGCCTCACGCAGGGCGAGCACAAGAACGGCGGCGCCGTCTGGAGTCCCGACGGCCTCTCGATCGCGTTCGTCTCCGCCCGGAAGGAGAAGCGCGCGCAGATCCACCGGCTCCGGATGGACGGCGGCGAGGCCGAACCCCTGACCGACCTCGACGGGGACGTCTCGGGCCTCCAGTGGTCGCCCGACGGCGCGACGATCTCCTTCGTCTATCGTCCGCACGATCCTCCCGAGTTCGGACATCTGCCCGGATCGAAGGCGGCGACGAAAGCGGCGGAGGCGAAGAAGGAGGGGAAGGAGCTCCCGCCCCTCACCTTCCGCCACGTCACGCGCCTCTCGTACAAGTTCGACGGCGCGGGCTACCTGCCGCAGGCGCGCGCCCACATCCACGTGCTCGACGTCGCGACCCGGACGATCCGCGCGATCACGAGCGGCGACTGGGATCACGAGGCGCCCGTCTGGTCGCCCGACGGGAAGTGGCTCGCCTTCACGGCGAACCGGGAGCCCGACGCCGAGTACTCGGTCTACACCGTCTACGATCTCTACGTCGTCTCCGCCCAGGGGGGCGAGCCGCGCAATCTGACGCCCGGACCGGGCATGGCCATGGCGCCCTCGTGGTCGCCCGACGGCGCGACGATCGCCTTCCTCGGGCACGACAAGCCGGACGACTGGTGGGGAATCTGGAACTTCCGCCTCTGGGTCGTGCCTCTGAGCGGCGGAGCGCCGAAGAACCTGACCCCCGACCTCGATCGCACCGCCATGGACGTGATGATCGGCGATCTCCACGATCACGTGCCCGGCGGCGGCCCCGTCTGGTCGCGCGACGGCCGGACGATCCACTTCCTCTGCTCCGAGCACGGATCGACGCACGTCTTCTCCGTTCCCGCGCAGGGAGGTCCGGCGCGGCGGCTCACGAAGGGGGCGTTCCACGTGATGGCGCTCGATCGAGGACGGCAGAGCGACGACTACGTGGCGATCCGAAACGGCTTCGGGAACGCGGGCGCGGTGGAGCGGTTCGATCCGGCGTCGGGAACCTTCCGGACGATCGTCGAGCCGAACGCGCCGCTCTTCGCGGGCCTCGCGATCGGCGAGCCGGAGGAGATCTGGCTCGATTCGCCGAAGGGGCACAAGGTGCAGGCGTGGCTCCTGAAGCCGCCGAACGCCGATCCGACGAGGAAGCACCCGATGCTCCTCGAAATCCACGGCGGGCCGCGGGCGATGTACGGCGCGACCTACATGCACGAGTTCCAGGTCTTCGCCAACGCGGGCTTCTACGTCCTCTTCTCGAATCCGCGCGGCTCGCTCGGGTACGGCGAGGCGTACACGCAGGCGATCGTGAAAGACTGGGGCGGGCCCGCGTTCGACGACGTCATGCTCGCGGTGGACGAGGCGCTTCGTCTCCATCCGGAGATCGACGTCGACCGCCTCGGCGTGACCGGGGGTTCGTACGGTGGCTACCTCACGTCGTGGGTGGTGGGGCACACGGACCGCTTCAAGGCCGCGCTCACGCAGCGGACGGTGACCACGATCCCGACGCTCCTCCTCTGCGACGACATCGGCGGATCGAGCGAGTCGGAGTTCGGCGCCGAGCCGTGGACGTTCGCGCCGAAGCTCTGGGAGCAGTCGCCGCTCGCGTACGTGGAGCGGATCAAGACCCCGCTCATGATCACGCACAGCAGCCAGGATCTCCGCTGCAACCTGGCGGAGGCCGAGATGCTCTACAAGGCGCTGAAGTGGCTCCGCCGCGAGGTGGAGCTCGTGATCTACCCGAACGAGAGCCACGGCCTCTCGCGCATGGGGGCTCCGTCGCGGCGCGTGGCGCGGCTCCACGTGATGCTCGACTGGTTCGTCCGCCACTTGAAGCCGGAGGGCGCGCCCGAGCCGGTGACGGAAGCCGGCGTGCACGCGATGGCCCTGGCGGGGAGCCGCCGGGCGTGATCCTACGCGGCGCCGTCGTCCTCCTGACCGGCGCCTCGGGTGGAATCGGCCGTCCCACCGCGGCGCTCCTCGGGGCCGCGGGCGCCCGCGTCGTCCTCTTCGGCCGCCGCGAGGACCGGTTGCGGCACGCGGCCGAGCAGACGCTGCGCGCCGGCGGAGAGTCGCTCGTCGTCATCGGCGACGTCCGCCGCCCCGAGGACGCCGCGCGCGCCGTGCGGGAGGCGGTCGGCCGCTTCGGGCGTCTCGACGCGCTGGTGAACCTCGCGGGCCTCGCCTACTTCCGCCTCCTCGAGGAGGCGACGGACGAGGAGATCCGCGAGCAGACCGAAGTGAATCTCCTCGGCACGGTCTGGATGACGCGCGCGGCGCTTCCGGCGCTCCTCGCGTCGCGCGGCGCGGTCGTAAACGTCGCCTCCATGGCGGGGCGGATCGGGATCCCCTACTACGGCGCCTACGCCGCGACCAAGTTCGGCGTCGTCGGGATGACCGAAGCGTGGCGGCGCGAGCTCGCGGGGCGCGGCGTGCGCGTCTCGCTCGTCCTTCCGGCGGCCGTCGAGACCGAGTTCCTGGACAAGGCGGGGCGAGACCGCGCCCTCGGGAAGGGGCCCGCGGGGATCGTCCTCGCTCCCGACGCGGTCGCGCGCGCGATCGTCCGCGCGCTGGAGCGGCATCCCGCCGACGTCTACCTTCCGCGCAGGAACCGCTTCCTCGCGCTCGTGGACGCGGCCCTTCCCGGCATTTCCGACCGGATTCTGAGGCGTCTGTTGCGCTATCCTCCGTCCGCATGACGGCGCATCCAAGGAAGGTCGCCCTCAGTCTGAGCGGCGGAGGACTCACCGGGGCGTTCTACGAGATCGGCTGCCTCGCCGCGCTCGACGACTACCTCGGGCTCGACTTCTCCTCCACCGGCTTCGACATCTACATCGGCGTGAGCGCCGGGGCCTCGGTCACGGCGCTCCTCGCGAAGGGGATCCCCGCCCGAAAGATCTACTGGGCGCTCCTCACCGACTCCGACCCCGCGCTCCAGTTCACGCGCGGCGACATGTACGTCGCGAACCGGTGGGGGATCTTCGGCTCGTTCGTGAACGTGATCGGCTCGATCCCGGGCTACTTCGCGAACTGCGTGCGCCTGCGCGTCCGCCCCTCGCCGTTCGAGTTCATGCACTGGATCGAGGAGCGGCTCCCGTCGGGAATCTTCGCGCTCGGCGCCTACGAGACGTTCTACTCGAAGGTGCTGGAGGCGCACGGGAAGACCGACTCGTTCGACGACCTGAAGCGCGAGCTGTACATCCCGGCGACCGACCTCGACCTCGGCACGCGGCGTCTCTTCACGAACAGCGACGGGGACACGATCCCCCTGTCGGTCGCCGTCGCCGCGTCCTCCGCCATCCCCCTCTTCTTCCGCCCCGTGCGCCCTCAGTTCCTCAGGAGTCAGCAGCGGCTGGTTCTGGATCAGGGCACAGGTCACGTTTGCTTCTACAAATTCCTTCAGTGAATCCTGGGTGTAGCCTGCAAAGAAAAGCTCAGGATGATCCTTCAACTCGTCGCGCAACACATCGGCAAGCTGTTGTGCTTCCGCCAGATTCGCTTCCATGGCTTCCTTGTCATCCC
>DATIQI010000199.1:0-5704 GCA_035470985.1 Acidobacteriota bacterium | reverse complement strand
GTAACCGACCAGGGAGATCTTGAAGCAGTCGCGGCGCCCCTTCCGCTGCACGCGCCGCTCGCGGACGACGCCCTCGAGATCGCGCTTCAGCCGCGCGATCCGCTCGCGGATCCGGCGGCGGTCGACTTCCAGCTGCGTCTCGCCCGGGCCGCGCGTGCCGATGCCGCCGCCGAGCCGCCCCAGGTGCTCCCACATGCGCGTCAGCCGCGGGAGGAGGTACTCGAGCTGCGCCAGCTCCACCTGGAGCCGCGCCTCGCGGGTACGCGCCCGCCTGGCGAAGATGTCGAGGATGAGCGCGCTCCGATCGATGACGCGCATCCCCAGCTCCTTCTCCAGATTGCGATGCTGGGCGGGCGAGAGGTCGTCGTCGAGGAGGAGGAGCCCCGCCTTCTCCTCCTGGGCGCGCTCCTGGATCTCCTCGATCTTCCCCTTGCTGAGGAAGGTGGAGGCGCGAATCGACCCGCGGCGCTGCACGACTTCGCCGCGCACGGTCGCGCCGGCGGTCTCGGCGAGGAG
Organism: Acidobacteriota bacterium; assembly: GCA_035470985.1. Classification (GTDB taxonomy): domain Bacteria; phylum Eisenbacteria; class RBG-16-71-46; order SZUA-252; family SZUA-252; genus SZUA-252. Next base: position 5,188 of record DATIQI010000199.1, on the reverse strand, counting down.
CTTCAGCTCGGCCAGCGTGATCGCTTCGTCGCCCCCGCGGCCCATGCGGCCGGCGAGGATCGCGCGCTCGGGGCTCCCGGCCGGGCGCGCGGCGTCGGTCAGGCGGACGTGCCCGGTGACGGCATCCGACTCGTGGCTATGACGCGGGCGCGATTTCGAGGTCGTACGGGATGTCCGTGAGGTTCTCAAACGTTCCGTCCGCTCGGGCGTAGACGATGTCCTCGAGGCGGACGCCCAGGCCGCGCGATGGATAGTAGAGACCGGGCTCGACGGTGAAGAGCGATCCGGCCGTCAGGTGGTCGGGATTGTTCGCCGGGCCGCCCAGATTCGGGCGCTCGTGGACTTCGAGTCCGATCCCGTGTCCCAAGCCGTGAGTGTACCCCTCCTCCAGTCGGTCGTCCTGGCGGATCGTGCGGTGGCCGCGCTGCTCGAAGAAGTCGCAGACGCGGTCCTGGTAGGACCGCGCCCGGGCGCCCGGACGGAACGACTCGATCACGTCGCGCAGCGAGTCGAGGACGCACGCGTGGAGCGCGCGAAGCTCGTCGGTCGCGCGGCCGGCGCAGTAGGTACGCGTGACGTCGAAGTAGTAGCCGCCGCGCGCCTGCACGGGATAGAGATCGATCACGATCGGCATCCCCTCCGTCACCACGTCGTCGTCGTTCCCCGAATTGTGCGGCACTCCGGCGTCGCGTCCCATGGCGACGATGTTCCCGTCCGGCTCGATGAGGCCGGCGTCGAAGAAGATGCGCCGGATCTCCCGGCGCAGCCGTCCGATGGTCACCCAGCCGTCGCCGTCGCCGGCCCGGAGCCGCCGGCCGTCCAGACGCCCGGCGCCGAGCACCTCCCGCACGCGCGCGTAGGCGCGGGCGCAGACGGCGCCCACCTGCTTCACTTCCTCCACCTCGCCGGGGTCCTTCGTCAGGCGCGCCTGGAGGAAGAGCCCCGGATCGCCGTCCTCCGCGATCTCGAGATCGGGCCGGCGCTCGGCGAGTCTCCGGAGGATGTGGTGGTAACGCCCGATCGCCCCGACCCCGTCCACCAGGACGCGGCCCGTGACGCCGAGGTCGCGGAGCGTCTCGTCCATGAAGCGCGCGTAGGCGGCCCCGGTCGTCGGCTCCTCCTCGAGGAGCTTCCGGTAGCCGCGCTGCCCGAAGTCGCTCAGCTCGAGCCCCGTCGCGGCCGCGCCGTCGCGTTCCATGGACGAGTGGACCAGGTGGCCGCCGCGGCCGCGGCGCCAGACGAGGAGCCCCACCGAGATGTCGCGGCCGGGTCCCGTGAGATAGGTGAACGTGGGATTGGGCGTCTCCGTCTTCACGACGACCGCGGCGTCGAGGCCGCGCTCCGTCATGAGGCGGTCGATGTCAGCGCGCATTCGGGGCTCCTTCGAGGGCGCTCGCGCGCCGGGTGACGGGAACGGATGGGGGGGCGCGCCTCACGAGCGAAAGAGAACCTGCTCGTTGGAGAAGAGGCGCACCGCGATCAGCATCATGACCGCGGCCAGGAGGCTGCTCGATCCGACGGCGGCGAACGCGTGCGCCGTTTGGACGGACCCGGTGAGGATCTCGCGCTGCAGCAGCGCGGTGTTCAGGATCGGGATGAAGAAGTTCTGGAGCGGCGGGCTCTCCGACTGCTGGAACGAGGCGAGTCCCATGAAGACGGCCGCCATGTAGACGTAGGTCGCGTACGTCTGCCCCTCGCGCATGCTCCGCGCGAAGCAGCCGATGGCGACCAGAATCGCGCTCAGGAAGACCGCCGCGGGGAGGAGCGTGAAGAAGAGCGAGATCATCTGCCCCGGTCCGATGGTCAGCTCGAACGACTGGCTCTGCATGGCGGGAACGAAGTTCGCCAGGACGCCGAACGCGAGCCAGAGCCCGAGAATGCTCGTCAGCGCGCCCGTGATGGACGCCGTGAGCACCGTCATCACCTTCCCGACCACGATCTCGCCGCGCGACGCGGACGTCGCGAGGATCGTCTCGAGCGTGCTCCGCTCCTTCTCCCCGGTCGTGGCGTCGATGGCGGTCTGCATGGAGCCCGCCGCCACCATGAAGATGAGGAGATAGGGAATGGCCATGGCGGCGATGGTCCGTCCCAGGTCCTTCTTCGAGGAGATGTCCTTCCGCTCGACGGCGATCGCGGGGGCGGAGGCCGCGACGGCTCCGTGGATCCGGGCCCATTCCAGCGCCAGCTCCGAGCGGACCTGCTCCAGCACCGGCCGGAGCCGCTGCATCGTCTCGGAAGAGCGGTTGTCGGCGTCCTTGTACCGGAGCTCGACCACGGCGCTGTCGCCGCGCGCCAGCCGGTCGTGGAGATCGCCCGGGATGACGAGGAGCGCCTGCACGTCCGCCTCCTCCAGCGTCGCGGGCTCGCGCTCGAGCGGCACGACCGAGACTCCCTCGACGGCTCCGACCAGCGCGGGCGTCCCGGGGAGCTGCGCCTCGCCGACGATCCCGACCCGGACCGCGAACTCCTTCGCCTCGCTCCGGTTCTCCGACTCGACCCACGACAGGAGCGCGAGCATCCCGGGATAGAGCACGAACGGGAAGACGAAGATCGCGAACACGGAGCGTCCGTCGCGGAGCGTGTCGAGGAGCTCCTTGCGGTACACCGCCATCGTCTTACCGGTCATCGGCGTCTCCTCCCACCACGTTCACGAACACGTCCTCGAGCGACTGGCCCGGCGCCCCGGCCAGGAGCGTCTCCAACGTTCCCTGCGCCAGGATCTCCCCCTTCTCGATGATGGCGATCTCGTCGCAGATCCGCTCGGCCTCGGTCATGATGTGCGTGGAGAAGATCACCGTGCGGCCCCGCCCCTTCAGCTCGCGCACCAGACGGAGCACCGAGCGGGCGCCGATGACGTCGAGCCCCGACGTCGGCTCGTCGAAGATCAGAACTTCCGGATCGTGGAAGACGACGCGCGCGATGGAGAGCCTCTGCTTCATCCCCGTGGACATCCGTCCGACGCGCTTGTCGAGCAGATCGTCGAGCCGAAAGGGCTCCCGCTGCTCCTCGATGCGCGCGGCGATCGCGCTCCGATCCATGCCGGCCAGCGCGCCGAAGTACTGGAGCAGCTCGCGGCCGGTGAGGCGGTCGTAGAGCTTCGTGTCGCCGGAGAGGTATCCGATCCGGCGCCGGACCTCCGCGGGCTTCTGCACGATGTCGTAGCCCGCCACGGTGGCCGTCCCCGCCGTGGGCGAGAGGATGGTGGCGAGCATCCGGAGCGTCGTGGTCTTCCCGGCGCCGTTCCGGCCGAGGAGTCCGAAGACTCGGCCCGGCGGACAGGTGAAGGAGATGTCGCGGACGGCCGCCACCTCTCCCTTCTTCCGATCGTGGAAGGTCTTCCTCAGGCCGCGGACTTCGATCAAGGCGGGATCCTTTCCGGTGGGGAGCGCGTGACCGGAATCCGACCCGGTCGGGAAACGATGAGAATAGAAAGGCCGGCTCGGAGGTGTCAACGCGGCCCCGAATCTCGGCTTGCCGCCGGGCGTCTAAAAGGTTACGTTGAGATGTCGGCGGCGGAGGCCCGTCGATAACGTCTTATCCAACAACATCTTCTGAAGGAGCTCCATTCCATGTCTCAGAGCGTCATCGAGCTCACCGACAGCACGTTCGATAAAGAGGTGCTGAAGTCCGACATCCCCGTGCTCGTCGATTTCTGGGCCACCTGGTGCGGCCCGTGCCGAACGGTCGCCCCCGTCGTCGAGGAGGTCGCGAAGGAGTACCAGGGGAAGGTGAAGGTCGGAAAGGTCGACGTCGACCACAACATCCGGATCGCCACCCAGTACGATATCCGCAGCATCCCGAGCCTCTACATCTTCAAGGGCGGCGCGGTCGTGCAGCAGATCATCGGCGCCGTTCCGAAGCAGAAGCTGACGATGGCGCTCGACGGAGTTCTCGCCTAGGCCCGCGAACCATCGCGAGGATCGCAGGGACCGGACGCGGCGACGCGCCCGGTCCTTCGCGTTTTCAGTCGGCGAGCCCCATCCGGTCCAGGAACGCGCCCCAGCGCGGATCGTCGTGGAGCGGACGAAGGAGGTGGTTCGACTTCATCTCGGTGAGGCCGCCGTCCCGCTGCGCGTGCGCGCGCTCCAGCCACTCGAAGGCGCGATCGGCCTCGCCCCGGACCGCGCAGACCTCCGCGATCTGGTACGCGGAGTCCCCGGAGTAGTTCGCGATCAGAGCCTCGAGCGCGCGATCGGACTCCTCGAACTCGCCACGCTGGTGACGAATGAGCGCGTACGCCCGGAGCCGGTAGGCCTCTTCCGGCTCGGTCCGCGGGGCCGGCGAGGAACAGGATCGCCTGCGCGATGTCCTCCACCTCGGGCAGGCGTCCGAGCGGGGTGTGCTGCATCACCTTCGCCAGCACCTCCGGGTTGGAGAAGATCGGCGTGGTGAGGTCGGTGCGCACGAAGGTCGGCGCCACCGCGTTGACGCGGATGTCGAACCCGGCGAACTCCAGCGCCAGCGCGCGCGTGAGGTTCACCACCGCGCCCTTGGACGCCTGGTAGGCGGGGTTCGGGAACAGGCCGCCGGAGAAGCCCATGATCGAGGCGAGGTTCACGATGGCGCCGCCGCCGGTTTGCTTCATGATTCGTGCCGCGATGCGCGAACACAGGAACGTGCCCGCGACGTTCACCGCCATCACCTTGTCCCAATCCTCGCGCGTGATCTCCAGCGACTGCTTTCTTACCGCAATCCCCGCGTTGTTCACCAGGACGTCGATTCGCCCCAGCTTCGCGAATGCCTGCTCGACCGCCTTCTCGTCCGTGACGTCGCAGGGCAAAATGCTTTCGCCCGCCTGAAGATCCAGGCGGGCGACCGTGTAACCCCGCAAGGCGAAGAGGTCGGCAGTGGCCTTGCCGATGCCGCGGGCGGCGCCCGTCACCACGACCATCTTGCCGATGCCTTCCATAGGGCCGTTAGTATAGGGGGATGAACGACTTCGTCATTCGAAATGCACTGATCCTCGACGGCCTTGGAGGCGACCCATTCCGCGGCGACCTCGCCGTGAAGGACGGCAGGATCGCCGCCATCGGCAAGTCCCTCGCCGGCAGGCAGTCCGTCGACGCCGCCGGCCTCGCGCTGATGCCCGGCATCGTCGACAACCACACGCACTACGACGCGCAGATCACCTGGGACCCGGCGTCGATGGTGTCCTTGCCGGAGAGCGACTTGCCGATGGCGGCGATCC
>DATIQI010000198.1:0-9194 GCA_035470985.1 Acidobacteriota bacterium | reverse complement strand
GCCGCCGGGATACGTCGGCTACGAGTAGGGGCGCCGCCGGACCGCCTCGGTGAGCTGGCCCCCCTCCTCGTAGCCGACGTATCCCGGCGGCGAGCCGATCAGGCGCGCGACCGCGTGCTGTTCCATGTACTCGGACATGTCGATGCGGACCATGGCCCGCTCGTCGTCGAAGAGGAACTGGGCGAGGGCCCGCGCCAGCTCGGTCTTCCCCACGCCGGTGGGTCCGAGGAAGAGGAACGAGCCGAGCGGGCGGTTGGGATCCTGGAGCCCGGCCCGGGCGCGGCGAACGGCGTCCGAGACCGCGCGAACCGCGCGCTCCTGGCCGACCACGCGCTCCGAGATGCGCGCCTCCATGCCGAGGAGCTTCTCCACTTCCCCCTCCAGGAGCCGCGCCACTGGAATCCCGCTCCAGCGCGAGACGACCTCGGCGATGTCCTCCTCGTCCACTTCCTCCTTCAGGATTTCCAGATCTCGTTGCAGCTCCGCGAGCGCCGCGGTCTCCTCGGCCAGGCGCTTCTCCAGCTTCGGCAGGTCGCCGTGCCGGATCCGGGCGACGCGCTCCAGATCGGACTCACGCTCGGCGCGCTGCTGCTCCTGCTTCAGCGCCTCGATCCGCTCCCGGATCTCGTGGATCGACTGGATCCGCGCGCGTTCCTTCTCCCAGTGCGCCCGCAGGCGCGCCAGTTCGCGCTCGCTCTCGGCGATGTCGGCCTCGATGGCCGTCCGCCGCGCCTTCGAGATCTCGTCCTTCTCGCGCTTCAGCGCGAGGCGCTCCACCTCGAGCTGCCGCTTCTTCCGCTCCAGCGTGTCGATTTCGGCCGGAAGGCTGTCGATCTCGATGCGGAGGCGCGAGGCGGCCTCGTCCACCAGGTCGATCGCCTTGTCGGGGAGCTGGCGGTCCGGGAGGTAGCGGTGCGAGAGGATCGCGGCCGCCACGAGCGCCGCGTCCTGGATCTTCACCTTGTGGAACGTCTCGTAGCGCTCCCGCAGTCCGCGGAGGATCGCGATCGTCTGCTCCACGGTCGGCTCGCCGACGAAGACGGGCTGGAACCGGCGCTCCAGCGCCGCGTCCTTCTCGATCCGCTTGCGGTATTCGTCCAGCGTCGTCGCGCCGACGCAGTGGAGCTCGCCGCGCGCGAGCGCGGGCTTCAGGAGGTTCGACGCGTCGAGCGCGCCCTCCGCCGCGCCGGCGCCGACCAGCGTGTGGAGCTCGTCGATGAAGAGGATCACCTGGCCGGCCGAGCGGGTGACCTCCTTCAGCACGGACTTCAGCCGCTCCTCGAACTGGCCCCGGAACTGCGCCCCGGCCAGGAGCGAGCCGAGGTCGAGCGCGAGGATGCGGCGCGACTTCAGGCCCTCGGGGACGTCGCCGCTCACGATGCGCTGGGCCAGCCCCTCCGCGATCGCGGTCTTGCCGACGCCGGGCTCGCCGATGAGGACCGGGTTGTTCTTCGTCCGCCGGGAGAGGACCTGGATGACGCGGCGGATCTCCTCGTCGCGCCCGATGACGGGATCGAGCGATCCCTGGCGCGCCGCCTCCGTCAGATCGCGCGCGTACTTGGCGAGCGCCTGGTACTTCTCCTCGGGATCGGGGCCGGTCACCTGCTCGCCTCCTCGGACTTGGAGAAGCGCGTGATAGACCGCCTCGCGCGACGCGCCCGCGTCGCGCAGGAGATCGCCCGCCTCGGTGGTCGTGGCGGGGTCGAGGAAGGCGAGGAGGAAGTGCTCGGTGCTCACGAATTCGTCCTGGAGCCGCTCCGCCTCCTGGAACGACTGCTCGAGCACGCGGCTGAGGGGCGAACCCAGGACGAGCTGGCGGCTCCCCGAGACCTTCGGGAGCGACGCGAGACGTCCCTCCACGGACGTCCGGAGGCGGCCGACGTCCACGCGGGCGACCTCGAGGATCGCCGGCACCGCGCCGTCCTTCTGCTCGAGGAGGGCGAGGAGGAGGTGCTCGGGACGCACTTCGGGATGGCCGGCGCGCGAGGCGCGCGATTCCGCGTCGGCGAGGGCCTGCTGGCTTCGGGTGGTGAATTTTTCGAAACGCATGCGTCGCTCCTGGCGCCGCGCGGGCGCGTCCGGGGGTCGCGGGATCCATCATAGCGCTCCGGCGCGCTTGTGTCGCGCGCGCGACGTCGTGTAGTGTCCGCCGGCGAACCGATGACCCGCACGCACCCGCATCAGCAGGCGAATCTCGTCGAGGTTTGGGACAAGGTCACCGAGGTCTACGCGAACGTCGACCCCTCGGCCCCGGACCACCAGGCCAACCTCCGCCACTTCCTCGACTGCGTCGGCGACCCCAGGGGTCGCACCTTCTGCGAGGTCGGATGCGGCTCCGGCGTGACGAGCGCGGCGCTCGCGCAGATCGGCGCGCGCATCACGCTCGTCGACCTCTCCGGGAAGGCGCTCGACTTCGCGCGCGGCCAGATGGCCCGCCTGGGACTCCCGGCGCACGCCGTCCGCCAGAACGGGCTCCGCATGGGCTTCCGCGACGGGGCGTTCGACGTCGTCTGGAACGGCGGCGTGATCGAGCACTTCACCGACGAGGGAAAGATCGGGCTGTTGCGGGAGATGTGGCGAATCGCGAAGCCGGGAGGGCTTCTGGTCCTCGTCGTGCCGAACGCGACCGACTGGCCGTTCCGTCTCGGCAAGTGGATCGCCGAGCGGCGGGGCAAGTGGATCTTCGGATTCGAGGACGATCTCTCCGCGCCGCGCTTCGCGCGGCTGGCGCGGGAGGCGGGGATCCCGGGCGTGGAGTGCGCCGCGCACAATCCGATCGTCGGTTGGTGGTTCCTGCCCTACGGCAAGGCGATCACCGACCGGCTGGGCCTGAACACGCTCGCGTGGCACGGCCGGCGCTTCCGCAACGGCCACTCGCTTCGCCTCGCGGCGCGCAAGCCGCTCCGATCCGCCTAGGAGCCGAGCCGCTCCTTCGCCAGCCGCGCCTCGTCGCTCTTCGGGTACTTCTTCACCACCTGCTGGAAGTAGCCCTTCGCCTCGTCGTTCCGGTTCAGCCGCGCGAGGGCGTAACCCGACTTCAGGAGCGCGGCCGCCACCTTGTCCCCCTTCGGAAAGCGCTGGACGACCAGGGCGTAGGCCGCGACGGCGCCGTTGAAGTCGCCCGTCGCGTAGAGGCACTCGCCGATCCAGTACTGCGCGTTGTCCGAGACTTCGGTTTCGGGGTAGTGGCGCAGGTACTCGGTGAACGCCTGGCGCGCGAGGTCGTAGCGTCCCGCCGCGAGGTCCGCGTACGCCGCCTGGTAGGCGGCTTCCGGATCCAGAATCGCCGTCGAATCGACGCCCATGCCCCGGGAGCCGCGCAGGCTGTCGGCGCGCGAGAGGCGCTCCTTCACCGTGTCGATCTTCACGCCCATCTGCTTGAATCGCTCGCCCGACGCGTCGATCTTCCCCTCCATGACGTCCATCCGCTGGGTGAGATCGGTGAGGCGCGAATCGGTGCTCGCGCGCGTCGCCTGCACCGACTCCCGCGTCGTCTCGACCTTTCGGTCGAGCGTGTTCACGCGGCGCAGCAGCTCGGCCTGCGAGGTGAGGAGGCTGTCGAGGGAGGTCTGGCTGGTGCGGTAATAACCGCTCGGGGCGCAGCCGAAGGCGCTCGCCGCCATGAGGGCGGCGAGCGCGCCGGCCAGGGCCGGACGACGGAGCGCCCCTGAGGCGCGCCGGTCGAGGTCCGAAGCCTTCACGTTACTTCGCCACGAAGTGGGCGCGGCGGTTCTGAGCCCACGCGTTCTCGTCGTGGCCCGGATCGAACGGACGCTCCTTGCCGTACGAGATGGTGGTGATGCGGTTCGCCGCGATGCCGTAGGAGACCATGTATTCCTTCGCGGCCTTCGCCCGGCGCTCGCCGAGCGCGAGGTTGTACTCGACCGAGCCGCGCTCGTCGCAGTGCCCTTCCACGACCACGCTCGAGCCGCTGTTGCTCTGCATCCACTTCGCGTTGTTCTCGAGCGCCGTCTTCGCGTCGGCGCGAAGCGAGGCCTCGTCGAAATCGAAGAACGCGTCGGTCAGCGTCGCGCGCGATTCGGGCTCGGTCTGCTGCGGGGGCGGAGGAGGAGGAGGCGTGGTCTCTTCCTGAGCCGGCGGCGGAGGCGGCGGGGTTTCGACGTCCGTCGTGGTCACCTGCTTCCGGGAGGCGCATCCGACTGCCACCAGGAGCGCGGCGAGCAGGCCCGCCGTCGCAAGGGTGGCCATCCGTGGCGTGTGGCGCATCTTCGTATCTCCCATTCGGGTCAGGGTGTTGTAGCACAACGACTTCCGGCCTGAATTCGACCGTACCACAGGGTCCCGGAGGGGTCAACCCGCTTTGGCCGGCGCCGCGCGCCGGGGGCGGGGCCCCGCGGCCGGATTGAAGCAATCGTCGTTTCGGGTCAGCTGCACGACGTCGGAACCGTCGGCGCTCATGAGGTAGATCTGCCGTTTTCCGGTTCGGCTGCTGGAGAAATAGATCTTCCGGCTGTCGGCCGACCAGCGCGGGTTCTCGTTGTGCCCGGAGTCGGACGTGATCTGAATCGGGTTCTGCCCGTTCGACTCCATCACGACGATGTCGAAGACGCCGTCGTGCCGCGCCGCGTACGCGATCTGGTCTCCCTTCGGCGACCATTGGGGCGAATCGTTGTACTTCCCTTCGAGCGTCAGGAGCCGCTGGTTCACCCCCTCCGCGTCCATCAGGTAGACCTGGGGCGAGCCCGAGCGATCGGAGGTGAAGACGATCTCCCGGCCCGTCGGACTGAAACAGGGAGACGAGTCGATGCGCGGATTCCGCGTGAGGCGGCGCGCCGACTGCGCGTCGCGGCTCACCAGGTAGATCTCCGCGTTTCCGTCGCGCGAGATGGTGCAGGCGATCCACTTCCCGTCGGGCGAATAGGAGGGCGCGGTGTTCAGTCCGGGCCGCGTGGAGAAGGGATACGACGCGCCCCGCTTCAGGTCGAAGAGGTAGAGATCCGGGTTCCCGCGCTTGAAGGTGGTGAAGGCGATCTCGTTCCCCCACGGGGCCCACGCCGGCGAGAGGGCCAGGCTCCGGTCGTGCGTGAGCTGGCGCTGGTTCTGGCCGTCGTAGTCCATCACCCAGATCTCCTTCACCTTCCCGGTCTGCCGCACGAACGCGACCTTCGTCTCGCAGATCCCGCGCTCGCCCGTCAGCGCCTCGATGACGTCGTCCGAGAAGCGATGGAGGGTCGCCCGAAGCGTGGTCCGGTCGAACGTGTAGGAGCGGCGGAAGACCGATTCGGCCGTGCCCAGGTCGAGCGCCTCGCCGGTGAAGGTCCAGCCCCCCGGGGCCGGCGCCACGATCCCCTCCACGCGCACGGTTCCCTGCTGCGACGGATCGGGGGAGAGCTTGCCGTCGAGGGCCGGGACGTCGCGCACCACGAAGAGACCGGAGAGCTCGAAGTCCCCTCGCACGACCTCGCGCGCGTCGTTCGCCGCGCCCCCGCCGCGGAACGAGGCCAGGAGGAGCGGCGACTTCATCGAGCCGGACGCCTGGACGCCGATCCGGACGTCGGTCTGCGTCCCGGCGATCCGGGGCGCCGCGACCAGTCCGGCGACGGCGAGGAGGCCGCCGAGGATGCGCGCGATGGAAACGCCGCCCGCCCGGTGGGCCGCACGGAGCCTATTGCTGGTATTCGAACCCAAAGTGAACCCCCAGGTAGTTGTCCGGGAATCCCGCCGGCAAGGGCGGGAGCGGGGTGGCCGCCAGGAGCGCGCGGAGCGCGGTCTGATCGAAGAACGCGTAGCCGGACGACGCTTCGATGGAGGCCTGCGAGATCTGGCCGTCGCGGTGCACGCGGAAATAGACGGTCGCCTTGATGGGACGGCTCCGGGCGTCCACGCCTTGGGGTGGTACCCACCGCGAACCGATCTTGTTCCGGATCGTGGCGAGGTAGAAGGCGAATCGGAAGTCGCCGTCGGCGCGCGCGCTGGTCGCCCGCGAGGAGTCGGCGGAGAACCACCGCGGCACGAGATCGGCCGCCGGAGCGGCGGTGACGGTTTTCGGGCTCACCTTCGTCTCGTCCGCCTTTCCCTTCTTGTTCGGCGCGCGCTCCTCCCGGATGGCGATCTTCGCGCCGGGCGTGTAGCGCTTCAGGAGGGCCGGCTTGGGCCTCGCCTTCTCGGCCGCCTGCGCCGCGTCGGGCGCCGGGAACGACCGGAGCGGCGAGATCCGGACCAGCTGCGTCCGCGTCGCGCGCGGTCCCGCCCCCGCGGGAAGCGTGACCTCGCGCGGAGGCCGCGCCTTGTAGAGCACGAGCGGCACGAGGAGCAGGTGCACGAGGCACGCGGCCGCGATGGCCGCGGCGACCGTCCGCTCCGTCGGCGGTGCCGCCCCGCGGCGCAGGACGGAAGGCTGTTCGCGCCAATCCATGGCGGCTCGGGTCCCGGCCCTAGGCCGTTACGGTCCCTGGTCGAGCCGGAGCGCTTCGTGCAGGGAGCGGACGGCCCGTTCGACGTCCTCCTGGCGCACCATGCAGGTCACGGTGATGGACGAGGTGCTGATGAGTTGGATGTTCACGCCGGCCTTCGCCAGCGCGTCGAAGACGGCGCCCGCGGTGCCCGGCGACGTCGCGAGCCCTTCGCCCACGACGGAGAGGATGGCCACGTCGGGATCGTAGACGAAAGCCCGCGCGCCGAGCGCCTGGCGGAGCGTCTCGACGACGGGAAGGACCGTCTTCACGTCGTGCGTGCCGACGGCGAACGTCACGTCGTTCCTCCCGCCCTCCGCGCTGGCCTGCACGATCATGCGGACGTTCACGCCCTGGCCGCCGACCGCCTGGAAGATCTCCGCGGCGACGCCGGGGCGATCGGGCACGCCCAGGAGCGCGATCTTCGCCACGTCGCGATCGTGCGCGATGCCCCGAATGACCACCTGTTCCATCTGCTGTCCCTTTCGGATCCGGGTCCCTTCGTTCCAGTTGAAGCTCGAGCGGACGTGGACCGGAACGCCGAAGCGCCGCGCGATCTCGACCGAGCGATTGTGGAGCACCTTCGCGCCCAGGGACGCGAGCTCGAGCATCTCGTCGTACGACACCGACGCGAGCTTCCGCGCCGTCGGCACCACGCGCGGATCGGCGGTGTAGACGCCGTCCACGTCGGTGTAGATCTCGCACTCGTCGGCGCCCAGGGCCGCCGCCAGGGCGACGGCGGTGGTGTCCGATCCGCCGCGGCCGAGCGTCGTCACCTCGCGGTCGCGGCTCACGCCCTGGAATCCCGCGACGATCACCACCCGTCCCTTCGCCAGCTCCTCGCGGATCCGGTCGGCCCGGATCTCCACGATCTTCGCGCGCGTGTGGGAGGTGTCGGTCACGATGCCGCTCTGCGAGCCCGTGAACGAGACGGCCTCCTGGCCGCGGTCGTTCACGGCCATCGACACGAGCGCCATGGAGATCCGCTCGCCCGCCGTGAGGAGCATGTCCATCTCGCGGGGGTGATCCTCCTTCGAGACCTGACGCGCCAGCTCCACGAGATCGTCCGTGGAATCGCCCATCGCGGAGACGACGACCACCAAGTCGTCGCCCGCGCGGCGGGTACGGACGATGCGGTCGGCCACGTGCTGGATCCGCTCCGGAGAGCCGACCGACGTGCCGCCGTACTTTTGAACCATCAGACCCATGTCATCGGTTCCGGGTTTCGCGAAGGGTGCGGGCCGAGGCCCCGCGGCGGTCCGGACGGCCCGGGATCGCCCGGGAGCGAACGCCCGCGCGCGCGAACGCGCGGATCATCGCCGCGCCGACGCGCGCGCCATCGCCGGGGGCGTGGATCGCGAGGAGCGTCGGTCCGCTTCCGCTGATGGTCACGCCGTGCGCGCCCGCGCGGCGTCCGGCCTCGACGACGGCGTGGTAACCGGGGATGAGCCGCGCGCGGTGCGGCACATGGTACACGTCCACGAGGGCATCGGCCAGGAGATCGAACCGGCGCGACGCGAGAATCGTGAGGAGCGCGAGCGCGCGCGCCGTGTTCGCCGCCGCGTCGCGCAGCGGCACGCTCCGCGGCAGGAGCGCGCGCGCCTCGCGCGTGCTCACGCGCACGTCGGGAACGACGAGCGTGAAGGCGACGCCGCGCGGCGCGGGGAGCGGGAGCGCCTCCACGACGCCGCCCGGGCGCGGAAACGAAAGGACGAGCCCGCCGCGAAGCGACGGCGCGACGTTGTCGGGGTGGCCCTCGAGAATCACCGCTTCCGCGAGGAGCGCGTCGTCGTCGAAGCGGCCGCCGAGCCAGTGGTTCGCCAGCACGAGGCCGGCGACGATCGCGGCGGCGCTGCTTCCGAGGCCCCGCGCGACCGGAATGGACGACCGGATGGTGAGCGCGACGGTGGGGACCGGCTCGTGGGCGAGGCGGCAGAGGTGGCGGAAGGCCCGGAGGACCGGATCGCGGTGCGGATCGAGGAGGAGATCGCTTCCCTCCCCCTCGCGCGCGATGCGGAATCCGGCCGGGATCCGCTCGGCGGTCACGGTCAGCGGCAGGGCGAAGGCCATGCCGAGGCAATCGAATCCGGGTCCGATGTTCGAGGTCGAGCCGGGCGCGGTCGCGCGCCAGGAGCGGATCACGCGAGGATCGCCCGGCGGAGCGCTTCGGGATCGGCGTCCACGGTCTCGAACGCCTCCGAGACGGCGACCGCGCGTTCCGGATCCTTCAGCCCGTGGCCCGTGACCGTGACGACGGCAAGCCGCGCACCGCCCAGGGCGCCGCGCGCCGCCAGCTTCAGGAGTCCGGCCACGCCCGCGGCGGAGGCGGGCTCCACGAAGACCCCTTCCAGCGACGCGAGCGCGCGGTACGCCTCCACGATCTCCTCGTCGGTGACCGCCTCGATCACGCCGCCCGATTCGTCGCGCGCGGCGACGGCGCCGCTCCAGGAGGCGGGATTCCCGATCTTGATCGCCGTGGCGAGCGTCTTCGGGTCGTCCACGCGCTTCCCCTCCACGATCGGCGCGGCCCCCGCGGCCTGGAAGCCCATCATCCGGGGCCGGCCGCCGCCCTCGGCGCGGTCGCGCTCGGTCCAGCCTTTCCAGGCGGCGGTGATGTTGCCGGCGTTTCCGACCGGCAGCGCGTGGAGGTCGGGGACGCGTCCGAGCGCGGAGGCGATCTCCCAGGCGATCGTCTTCTGCCCCTCGATCCGGTCGGGATTCACGGAGTTCACCACGACCGCCGCGCCGTCCTCGGCCAGCTCGCGCACCAGCTCGAGCGCG
>DATIQI010000197.1:0-2640 GCA_035470985.1 Acidobacteriota bacterium | reverse complement strand
GCCGACGTCGATCCGCTTCAGGCCCACGAACATGCCGATGCCATGGTCGACGTGGACGACGTGGTCCCCATGCGCTCCTCGAGCCTTGCGAGGCGGTCGGCGGCGACTTCTACGACTTCCACACCGACGCCAATGGCGACGTCTGGATCCTGGTGGGCGACGTCGCCGGGAAAGGGATCTGCGGCGCGATCGTCATGTCCACGGTCGTCTCGTCGGCGCGCGTTCTCTACGACGAGTGCCCGGATCCCTTGGCCCTCATGCGGCGCCTGAACGCGGTGCTCCAGGGGCAGGCGGACTACGGCATGTTCGTCACGGCGTTCGTCGGCCGGCTCGATCCCGATCAGGGAGTGCTCGAGTACGTGAATGCGGGGCAAACGTATCCGCGCCTGATCCGCGGACGGCGCGTCGTGGAACTCGATCGATCCGGACGGGCCCTGGGCGTGTCGCCCGACTGTCCGTACCAGCGCGAGACGCTTCAACTCGAACCAGGCGAGCTTCTGGCCATCTTCAGCGACGGGATCCCGGAGGAGCGGCGCGGCGGCCCGCGCTTCTTCGGCGAACGGCGCGTGGCCAAGGCGCTCCGCGCGGCCGCGCGCTGCGCGCGCCTGGAGGACGCCGGGAAACTCGTGATTCGGGACGTGAACGACTTCCTGGACGGCCATCCGCGGACGGACGACGTCACCCTCCTCCTGCTCCGCCGGCATTCGTAGCGACCCCGTCCCTGTGATACCCTGGCGGGACCGCGCGACGCGGTCTCGCCATGATCGGAGCCACGCTTTCCCACTATCGCATTCTCGAACCGCTCGGCGCGGGGGGCATGGGCGACGTCTACCGCGCCCGCGATCTCCACCTCGACCGGGACGTCGCGGTGAAGGTCCTCCAGCGCGGCGCGCTCACCGACCCCGGCGCGCGCGAGCGCTTCCGCCGCGAGGCGCACGTCCTGTCGCGGCTCGCGCACCCCGGCGTCGCGACGATTTTCGACTTCGACACGCAGGACGGCGTCGACTTCCTGGTGATGGAATTCGTCCCCGGCGGCACGCTCGAATCGCGCCTGCGCCAGGGACCGCTCCCTCTCGACGAGTTGACCCGGATCGGCGACGCGATCGGCCAGGCGCTCGACGACGCGCACCAGCGCGGGTTCCTGCATCGGGACTTGAAGCCGGGGAACGTCGCCCTCACGGAGACGGGGAGTCCGAAGCTCCTCGACTTCGGGCTCGCCGGCCTCCTCCATGCCACCGGGACCGTCGCCGGACTGACCCGGCCCGGGACCGTCATGGGCTCCCTCCCCTACATGGCGCCCGAGCAGTTGCGCGGCGAGCCCGAAGCGCCGCGCACCGACGTCTACGCCTTCGGCGCGGTCCTCTACGAGATGGCGACCGGACGCCGCCCCTTCGAGAAGGACCGGCCCGAGGCGCTGATGTTCGAGATCCTCCATGGAGCGCCACGCGCGGCCCGCTCGCTCCGTCCCGACATTCCGGCCGAACTCGAGCGCCTCGTCGAAGCGTGCCTTTCCAAGGATCCGGCGCAGCGCCCGGCGTCGGCCGGCGCGGTGAGCGAGGCGCTGCGGCGGATCGCCGACCGGACGCGGAGCGGCGCCGACGCGCCGCCGGAATCGGACCGCGGCGCGATCCGCTCCCTCGCGGTCCTCCCCTTCGACAACGTCTCCCGCGATCCGACGCAGGAGTACTTCGCCGACGGCATGACCGAGGCCCTGATCTCGGAACTCGCGCGCCTGAAGGCGCTGCGCGTGATCTCCCGGACGTCGGCCATGAAGTACAAGGGGGCCGCGCGATCGTTGCCGGAGATTGCGCACGAGCTGAACGTGGACGCGGTCCTGGAAGGGTCGGCCCTGATGATCGGGAAGCGCGTCCGCGTCTCCGTGCAGCTCGTCTCGGCCAGGACCGACGAGACGATCTGGGCCGACCGATACGACCGGGAGATCGAGGACGTCCTCGATCTTCAGAACCGGATGGCGGAGACCGTCGCGAAGGAGATCGCCGTGCAGGTTTCGCCGCGGGAGGCGACCCAGCTGGCGAAGCGCCGCTCGGTGAACCCCCAGGCGCACGTGGAATTCCTGAAGGGGCAGTACAGCGCCGCCGCCACCTCGCCGCAGGCCATCGAGATCGGGCTGCGGCACTTCCAGCGCGCCATCGAGCTCGACCCCGCGTTCGCGCCGGCCTGGGCGGGCCTCGCCGACTGCCACATGGTCCGTGCCAGTCGCGGGATGGCGCCGCCGGCGGAAGCGAACCGGCTGGCGCGGGACGCGGCCGCGAAGGCGCTCGAGCTGGACGACACGCTGGCCGACGCCCACGCCGTCCTCGGGGCCGTGGCGCTTCAGAACCTCGAACTCCGGACGGCGAGCCGGCACCTGGAGCGGGCGATCGAACTGAACCCCGGCCTGGCCGACGCCTACACGGTCCTCGCCCGGCTCTACTACTGCATGGAGCGCCACCGCGAGGCGCAGGAAGCCGATCTGAAGGCGCTGAGCCTCGACCCGCTCTCCATGATCATCCACACCTCGGTCGGAGACGCCTACTACTACGCCCGCGAGTACGAGCGCTCGCTGATCTACTACCGGAAGGCGATCGAGCTCGATCCCCGGTTCGACGGGGCGCACACCGATCTCGCGCGGTCGCTGGA
>DATIQI010000196.1:0-6451 GCA_035470985.1 Acidobacteriota bacterium | reverse complement strand
CAATAGCCCGCCGGATGGACGAACAGCTCGGGCAGCGTCTCGAGCGGGAGCGGTGTGACCGGCTCGTAGACCCGTGCCGGGCCCGGGAAGCCGGCATCGAGGCCGCGTGGGCGATTCCGGACCGGCCGGCTCGTGCCGAGGCGATGGATCCCCGAGTAGGTCCGGATCGTCTCGCCGTCGCTGATCCAGAGCTCGAAGTTGCCGGCGGTCCCGCGGCCCGGCTCAGACGTCGTGACGCGCGCATGGCCGGGATGGCGGATCGCCACGTCCATCGCGACGACCTGCTGCCGCCTCGCTCACGTTCCAGTCGCACTGGCGCAGCGTCGCGAGGATCGTATCCTTCTCGGCGCGGTCGCGCGCCGCCTTGATCTCGCTGGGCGGCCCCTCGTCGGAGTCGGCCGGGAGCGCTTCCTCCACGTCGGCCGGACCGATCGTCTCCCCGTCCGTCATGATCAGGAGCCGCTCGATCAGGTTCTTCAGCTCGCGGATGTTGCCCGGCCAACCGTAGCGGGTCAGCCGCTCCATCGCTTCCGTCGTCACCGTGCGCCGCGCCCGGCCGTGCTCGGCGCCGAGCCCCGCGATGAAGTGCTCGACCAGGAGCGGCACGTCGTCGCGGCGCGCGCGGAGCGGCGGCAGATGGATCGGGACCACGTTCAGACGGTAGAAGAGGTCCTCGCGGAATCGGGACGCCTGGATCTCCGCGGGGAGGTCCTTGTTCGTGGCCGATACGACGCGCGCGTCGACGGCGATCGTCTTCGTGGAGCCGAGCCGCTCGATCTCGCCGGTCTCGATCGCGCGAAGGAATTTCGCCTGCGTCTCCAGGCTCATGTCGCCGACCTCGTCGAGGAAGAGCGTGCCGCCATCGGAGGCCTCCAGCCGGCCCCGCTTCAGCTGAACCGCTCCGGTGAACGCGCCCTTCTCGTAGCCGAAGAGCTCGCTCTCCACCAGGTCCTTGGGGAGCGCCGCGCAGTTCATCTTCTCGAAGGGGCCGCGGGCCCGCGCGCTCAGGCGATGGATGGCGCGCGCGACCAGCTCCTTGCCGGTCCCGCTCTCCCCCGTGATGAGGACCTTCGCCTCGGTCTTCGCCACCTTCGCGATCTCGGCGCGGATCTGCTCGATCGCCTTGCTCTTCCCGATCATCTCGTCGGCGACGCCGACCCGCTCCCGAAGCCGCGCGTTCTCCCGCTGGAGCGCGCGAAGCTCCAGGGCGCGCTCGACGGTCACCTGGAGCCGCTCGGGGCCGAACGGCTTTTCGAGGAAGTCGGCGGCCCCGAGCCGGATGGCCTTCACGGCTTCCTCGATCGTGCCGTGGCCCGAGAGGAGGACCACGGGAAGGTCGGGCACGGCCGCCTTCGCCGATTCGAGGAGCGAAAGGCCGTCCTTGCCGGGGAGGCGGAGGTCGGTGAGGAGGAGGTCGAGCCGCTCGTGCGCCAGCATCCGCTCGGCCTCTTCGGCGCTGGTCGCGGTCAGGACGTCGTAGTGGCGCTTCAGCGCGCCCGCGACCTCCAGGAGGATGGAGGGCTCGTCGTCCACCACCAGGACCCGGATCTTCGGGCTCGAGTTCATCGATTCGACTCCGTGGAGGAGGGGGCCGCGGTCGCCGCCGCCGCGTCTGCGGGCGGGGCCGCGGGAAGCGTGAAGGAGGCGCGCGTCCCGCCGCCGGGGTTGGACGCGAGCGCGAAGCGGCCGCCGTGCTGTTCCACGATCCGTTGAACCAGGGTCAGGCCCAATCCGCTCCCGGTCGACTTCGTCGTGAATCCGGGACGGCCCGCGCGTTCCAGCGTCGCGGGGTCCATGCCGGGGCCGTCGTCGGCCACTTCGAGGAGAATGTCGTCGCTCCCGGGAGGATCGGAATTCCGCCGCGCGCGCAGCGTGACCGCGCCGCGGTTGCCCATCGCCTCCAGCGCGTTCTTGATCAGGTTCACGAAGACGCGCTGGATCTGTCCCGGATCGGCCCAGGCTACGGGAACGCCCGCCTCGCGCTCAACGCGGAATTCGACGGGACCGCTCCCGCGATAGAGGCGCGCGACGTCCTCGATCAGCGCCCCGACGTCGCAGGCCTGGAGTTTCGGCTCGGGGAGCTGCGCCACCGACGAGAAGGCCGTCGCGAACTCCTGCAGCGATCGGACCTCCCGGAGGATCGCCTCGCTGCTCTCGGAGACGACGTCGGCGCGCGGCCCCTCGGGCCGCTTCCCCTCCTCCTGGAGCCGCTGGAGCGCGAACTGGATCGGCGTGAGCGGATTTCGAATCTCGTGCGCCACGGCGCGCGCCACCTCGCGCCACGCCGCGAGCCGCTCGGCCTGGAGGAGCGCGCGGCGCGAGCCCTGGATCTCCTCCACCATGCGGTTGAAGGCGCGCCCGAGGTAGCGGACCTCGGACGTGCCGCGCGGCGCCACGCGGTGCGAGAGATCGCCCTGGGTCACGCGCTCCATGCCGGAGCGAAGCTCCACCACGGGCCGCGCGACGCTCCGGGAGACGACCACGGCCAGCCCGAAGGAGGCGAGGCCGAGCACGAGCGTCCAGAGCGCGGCGAAGATCCAGAGCCCCCGCTGGGAGAGCGACGTGTAGACCCCGAGCCGCCGGTACATGGTGAGGTTCTTCTGGAGCGCCTCGATCTCCGAGGAGACCTCGGGATCGAGCTGGTAGCCGGTGAGGACGACGTGCGTCTCGCCGAGCGCCGCCACGCCGCTCACCTGGCGCGGGACGTCGCCGCCGGAGACGAGCCCGCCCGCGTCGCGCGCCGCGAGGAGCGCCGCCCGGTCGGGCGTCGGGAGCGTGATGCGGGGCCCGAGCCGCGCGCCGAAGAGGCGCGCCTCGGTCTCGCCGGAGACGTCGTACAGGCAGACGTAGTCGAGGCCGCGGCCGCGCGCCTCCTCGCGGAGCGTGCGCTCGAGCGCGGCGATCTCCTTCGCGCCGAGCAGGCGGATCGTCTCGGGGTCGAGCGCCATCACCTCGGCGTGATGGCGCGCGTCGCTCCCCAGGCGCTCGATCCCCTCGCGGATGACCTCGAGCGACTGGCCGAGGGCCCGCTCGGTCTCCGGATTCCGGAGCGCCGCGAGGGATCGCGCCAGCGACTGGGTGACCGCGTAGGTGAGGCCGAGGCTCGGGATGAGGGCGACGAGGAAGAAGAGCGCGAGGAGCCGCCCGCGCAGCGTGCGGAACATCGCGCGCTCCCCGCCCTAGCGGGGCGCCTCCTCCGTGGCGCCGGCCAGCTGGCCGCAGGCCGCGCCGATCTCGACGCCCTGGCTGTAGCGCACCGTCACCGAGGCGACGCGCGGCTCCAGGTAGTCGGCGAACTTGCGAATCCGCTCCTCCGACGGCCGCTTGAATTTTCCCGGGCCGATCGGGTTGTAGGGGATCAGGTTGATCTTGCACGGGAGCTGGCCGACGAGGCGGACCAACCGCGCGGCGTCGCCCATCGAGTCGTTGATCTCCTCGATGAGGATGTACTCGAACGTGACGCGCCGCCCGGTCGCGTCCACGTGGTGGGAGACCGCGCGCATCAGTTCGGAGAGCGGGAAGGTCCGGTTCACCGGCATCAGTTTCGAGCGGAGCTCGTCCGAGGCCGCGTGGAGCGAGATGGCGAGGCGGTAGCGGTGCCCTTCGTCCGCGAGCCGGATGATCTGGGGCACGAGGCCGACGGTGGAAATGGTGATTCGCTTCGCGGGAAGCTCCAGCCCGCCCGGTCGCTCCTGGGTGACGATGCCGAGCGCCGCGAGCACCGCGTCGTAATTTTCGAGCGGTTCACCCATCCCCATCATGACCACGTTGAAGTCGGTATACCCGGGCGGCAGTTCGCGCCGGAGCCGCAGGACCTGTTCGACGATCTCGCCGGCCGTCAGATTCCGGCCCCGCCCCATCCGTCCGGTCGCGCAGAACCGGCAGGCGAAGCCGCAGCCGTGCTGCGACGAGAGGCAGAACGTGTAGCGCCGCGGCGTGGACATGAAGACCGACTCGACGATGCCGCCGCCCAGAACTTGGAGCGCCAGCTTCCGGGTCCGGCGGTCCTGCGTCTCCCGGCGGCCGATCTCCTGGAGGGTGCCGATCCGGTAGTGCTCCGACAGGCGGCTTCGAAGCTCGTGGGGGAGATTGCTCATGGCGGCGAAGTCGCGGGCGCCGCGCGCGTAGAGCCACTCCGCGACCTGGCGTCCCCGGTAGGCCTTCTCGCCCAGGGCCAGAAGCGAGCGCTCCAACTCGGCGAGCGGAAGCCCGAGCAGGTCCTCGCGCTCCGGCTCACCGCTTCGGCTGCCGCCATTTTGCGACAGGATAATGGGTTCCGGCTTTACAGGCATACCCCCCTATGCTACGGTCCCATCGATCCCGCCGTCAACCGAAGGGGTTGCGGCGTCGAACCTATCTCCCCGAGGGCCCTAGCCACGCCTCTGCCGCTGGATCATACGGTTCGCATCGGCGCCGTCGACATCGGCACGAATTCCGTCCGCCTCCTCGTCGCGGACGTCGACCCGCTCCACCGCCTCCGCACGGCCCACCGGATGGGCGAGATCTCCCGGCTCGGCG
The DNA here is from genome assembly GCA_035470985.1 of Acidobacteriota bacterium. Lineage (GTDB taxonomy): Bacteria > Eisenbacteria > RBG-16-71-46 > SZUA-252 > SZUA-252 > SZUA-252. Next base: position 1,933 of record DATIQI010000196.1, on the reverse strand, counting down.
AGGGGCTCGACCGGACCGGTCTCATCGACGAACCGGCCGTTTCGAGAACCCTGGAATGCCTGGAGCGCTTCGTCCAGGAGGCCGAATACAGCGGCGCCAGCCACATCCGCGTCGCAGGCACCAGCGCGCTCCGCTCGGCCGTGAACGGACCCGAGGTGGCCGCCCGTTTCTCGGAGCGGATCGGCTACCCGGTCGAGATCCTCTCCGGCGAGGAGGAGGCGCGACTCGTCTTCCTGGCCGTCTCGAGCGCCTTCAACGGGCGCGCGGGTCGCACGGTGGTCGTGGATATCGGCGGCGGGAGCACCGAGATCATCGTCGGGGACGGCGACGAGGGGCGCCAGCTCATCAGCCTCCCCCTCGGCTGCGTCCATCTGACCGAGCGGCTGATCGCCAACGATCCGCCCCTCCAGGAGGAGCTGGACGCCGTCCGCGACCTGGTCCGGGGCACGTACGAGGAGCGGCTCCAGGCCTTCGACTCCGGCCCGATCGATCGGGCCGTCGGGGTCGGAGGGACCGTGACCGCCTTCGGGGCCCTCGACATGAAGCTCACGAAGTACGATCCGGCCCGGATCGAGAACCACTTCCTCCCCAAGGGCCGTATCCTCGCCATCGAGAAGGACTTGTGCGCCACTCCCCTCGACCAGCGCCGAGAGCTTCCGGGCGTGAGCCGGGGGCGGGCCGATATCATCCCGGCCGGGTCGGTGATCCTGGCGGAATTCGTTTCGCGCTTCCCGGTCGATGGGCTCCACGTCTCGACCCGCGGCCTCCGCTACGGCCTGGTCCTGAGCGAGGCGCGCCGGACGATCCCGCGGCCCGTCTGACGCCCCGGCCGGCCCTCCCCGCGCCGGCGGCCCCGAAGTCGACGCGAAGACAAGCCAAATTGGCCTTTTACAGCCATTTCCCCTTGACGGAAACCTCAACTCCGTCTATTCTTTTTCACTAGCGGAATTGTTCTCAGACGGGAGTCCGCCCCCAAATCAGGGGCGTCCCTCCAATCGAGTTTCGGTCACGCTTCCGAAACCAAGTCGCCCGTCGGCGAACATTCCGTACATGGAAGGGGAATCGATGGAAATGCCGGCGTCGGTTCACCCACAAGGAGCAAGGAAATGAGGATCCGAGTTCCACGACGCATCCTACTGCTCGGGCTAGTCCTCACCCTGCTCTGCGTCCTACCCGCGGTCACTCCTTCGTACTCCGATGCGCGCCCATACAACTGGGACGAAGACCCGAACGACCCGAACAACCCCACGCCGCCTCCGAAGGGAGATGGCGACGGAACGGTCGTGAAGGCTCGCTACATCGGGGATACGTCGACCGACGCCGTGCGCGCCGGAACGACCGTGACCGAGTCGAGGACGTGGAGTCTGTGGAGGACTTACCTGTCGTTGGTGCGTTGGGGCTTCGGGCTTCGCTGGGGCGGATTCTAGGGCGCTGATTCGATGTAGCGTCCGCGTCACCGAGAGGCTCGGCCAGATGGCGTCGTTCGAGGGCCGGAATGGACGATCGCGAACACTCCCCAAACGTCGCGAAAAAGTCGCGTAGGGCCGGCGTGCCCGACGCGGCGGCGGCGGAGAACGCACCTGCCGAGGCCACGGGGCCGAAGGCGCAGGAGCTAGGGGATCTTTATTTCGCCGCCGAGAACTTCGGGGCCGCGCTGGAGTGCTACCGGCGCGCCCTGGAGGGCGAGGCGGCGCGCCCGGAGGGACCGAACCGCGAAGCGATGCTGCGTCTCGGGACGCAGATCGTGGAGTGCCTCCGGCATCGTGGCGACGTGGACGAGGCGGTGGACACCCTTCGGGACCTGCACCACCGCCTCCGTCCGCACGTCCAGAAGGAGCAGATCGGGCGGCTGGCGCTGAGCCTCGCCGTCCTCCACTACGAGCGCGGTCGCTATCGCCCGGCGCACCGGGCCGCGATGCTCGCCTACCGCTTG
>DATIQI010000195.1:0-2268 GCA_035470985.1 Acidobacteriota bacterium | reverse complement strand
GTCCGCGAAGCCGCGCGCGGGCCTCATGAAGTGGCTCCTGACGACCGATCACAAGCTGATCGGCGTCATGTACATCTGGCTCGGCTTCATCTTCTTCGCGGTCGCCGGCATCTTAGCGCTCCTCATCCGGACGCAGCTATTCGCGCCGGGGCTCCAGATCCTGAAGCCGGACGTCTACAACCAGGTCATGTCCCTCCACGGGACCTTCATGATCTTCTTCTTCACGATCCCGGTCCTGGCCGGCATCGGCAATTACTTCGTGCCGCTCCAGATCGGCGCGCGCGACATGGCCTTCCCGCGCGTGAACGCGGTCTCCTTCTGGCTCCTGATCCCGGCCGGCCTGATGATGGTCGCCAGCATGTTCCTGCAGGGCGGCGCGGCCGCCGGAGGGTGGACCTCCTACCCGCCCCTCTCGGCGACCCAGTACTCGCCCGGTCCGGGCGTGGACCTCTGGATCCTGGGCCTCCACCTCGCGGGCCTCTCGTCCATCCTGGGCGCCATCAACTTCGTGGTGACGACGACGAACCTCCGCGCGCCCGGCATGTCGATGTGGAAGATGCCGATGTTCACCTGGGCCGTCTTCATCACCCAGTGCATCATTCTCTTCGCCACGCCGGTCCTGGCGGGCGCCCTGACGATGCTCCTGACCGACCGCCTCTTCGGGACCGCCTTCTTCGTCCCGGCCGCGGGCGGCGATCCCGTCCTCTGGCAGCACCTCTTCTGGTTCTACTCCCACCCGGCCGTCTACATCATGGTGCTTCCGGCGATGGGGATGATCTCGCAGGTCCTGCCCGCCTTCGCGGGGAAGCGGCTCTTCGGGTACAAGGGGATGGTCCTCGCCACGGCGGCGATCGGGTTCGTCGGCTTCCTCGTCTGGGGCCACCACATGTTCGCCTCCGGCATCGATCCGAGGCTTCGCTTCTTCTTCAGCTTCGCCTCCATGGTGATCGCCGTGCCGACGGGCGTGAAGATCTGGTCGTGGCTCGCCACCATCTGGGGCGGGTCGCTCCGCTTCCGGTCGTCGATGCTCTTCGGGCTCGGCTTCATCGCGCTCTTCATCTGCGGCGGCGCCACCGGCGTCTGGCTCGCGCTCGTGCCGTTCGACGTGCAGGTGCACGACACCTACTTCGTGGTGGCGCATCTGCACTACGTGCTCTTCGGCGGCTCCCTCATGGGGATCTTCGCCGCCATGTACTACTGGTTCCCGAAGATGTCCGGCCGCATGTATCACGAGGGCTTCGGCAAGATCCACTTCTGGCTCACCTTCATCGGGATGAACCTGACGTTCATGCCGATGCACTTCATGGGCCTCCTGGGCATGCCGCGGCGCATCTACACGTACCAGCCCCAATACGAGTCCTGGAACCAGGTGGCGACCGTCGGGGCGTTCGTGCTCTTCGTGGGCATGCTGATCTTCGTGCTGAACATGCTCGGGAGCCTCTGGAAGGGACGCCGCGCCCCGGTCGATCCGTGGGATCACGCGGAGTTCACCAAGACGCTCGAGTGGACGGTCTCCTCGCCGCCGCCGCCCGAGAATTTCGCGACCATTCCCGTCATTCGCTGACCGTCGCGCGCCCCGGTCCGTCCGGACCGGGGCCGCCTCGGACCGCTTCGAGGTTCGGCCCGCACCCTTCGATGAACGACCGTAGCCGCCCGCTCGTCCCGCTTCTCACGACCACCCTCGTGCTCCTCTTCGTCCTCGTCGTCTGGGGCGGGGTGGTGCGCCTGAGCGGCTCGGGGCTCGCCATTCCCGACTGGCCGCTGGCCGAGGGGAAGCTCCTTCCGCGCGCGCATCCGAACGTCCTGATCGAATACGTCCACCGCGCGATCGCGGGCGTCGTGGGGCTCCTGACGCTCGCCGTGGCCGTCGTGCTCTACCGCGACCCGGAGTGGCGCCGCCGCCTCGGGCTCTGGATGGGCGCCGCGCTCGTCGTCCTCGGGCTCCAGGTCTTCATCGGCGGCCGCGTCGTGCTGGAGGAGCTGCCGGTGGACCGCGTGGTGACGCACCTCCTCCTGGCGTTCCTCTTCTTCGCGATCCTCCTCCACATCACGCTGCGGGTTCAGGACGGTCCCGAGGGCCGCCCCGCCGCCTCGGACGGCCGCGCGCGCTTCCTCGACGGCTGGGCCGGGCTCTCCTCGCTCCTCGTCCTGGGGCAGGTGGCGCTCGGCGGCTGGGTCAGCTCGTCGGGCGCGGCGCTCGCCTGCACCGACTTCCCGACGTGCCACGGGACCCTCTTCCCGAAGATGGAAGGACTGGTCGGGATCCAC
>DATIQI010000194.1:0-2836 GCA_035470985.1 Acidobacteriota bacterium | reverse complement strand
ATGCTCGATCAGGCTCTCGAGGAGCCGCGGCGCGCCGCGATGAGGCGGCCCGTGGCCCGGGACGAGCGTGCGGAGATCGAGTCCCCGGAGCCGCTCCAGCGACGCGAGATAATCCCGGAGATTCCCCTCCGGCGGATCGATCACGACCGTGCCGAGCCCCGAGACGAGGTCGCCCGCGATCGCCGTGCGCGACGTCTCCTCCAGGAAGACGAGGTGGTCGCGCGAATGGCCGGGCGTCTCGAGGACGCGGAGTCGACGCGCGTGCTTCCCACCCAGCGCGATCGTGTCGCCGTCGCGGAGCGCGCGGTCCACGCGGATCGCGCCCCTCGCCTCGTCGTGCGCCCAGATCGGCGCGCCGTAGCGGGCCGACGCGGCCTCCGCTCCCGCCACGTGATCCGGATGGCGGTGCGTCAGAAGGACCGCCAGCACGCGTCCCCCGGGCGCGAGGGCCCCCTTCATCACCGTGTCGAACGCGTCCTGCTCGGCGGGATCGGCGCTTCCCGGATCGATCAGGACCACGTCGCCGTCGCCGACGATCGCGGCGTTCGTGTGGGTGGCGGGCGCGATCGTCTCGCTCTTCAGAGGGACCATGACGACGCCCGGCCGGACGACGACGTGGCGCGACGGCACTCCGTTCGCCTCCGGAATGGCGTGGAGCCGCACCGGAAGGCCGTGCCCGCCCTCCGCCAGCACCTCGATCGTGTAGAGCGTCGGCATGGCGAGCACGATCTCGTCGCGGTCCCAGAGCGAGAGCGCCTCGCGCGGATCGATCCATCCCCCCGATTCCAGTTCGCCCGGCCAGACGTCGGCCGGAGGCGTGTCGGGGAGGTCCACGAGGTAGAAGTTCGTGTTGAATCGGGCGCGGCTGAAATGGGGCGTGACCCAGCGGCCGCACCAGACGTAGCGCGCGGCGTCGAAGCGGAGGCCCCACCGCTCGACCTGGGGCCAGAACTCCATCGCGCCGGCGAGGACCTCGCGACGGACGTGCTGCTGCTCGCCGAGCGGAGGCGGCGCCCCGGTGAAGCCGAGGAGGAGCCCCATCTCCTCGAACGTCTCGCGCGCGGCGCACCGCGCCAGCGCGAGCCGGTCGGCGGGGTCGTCGCCGGTCAGGGTTCCGTCCTCGCGGGAGTGCCGCCCGCCGGGGAACGAATGGAAGCCGCCGAGGAACGGATTGGCCTCCGAGCGGCGGACCCAGAGGAGGCGCAGCGAGCCGTCGCGTCCGTCGCCGCGGTGGATGACGATGGCGGACGCGGCCGGGCGAAGCGCGAGGCCGCTCACTCGACCAGCACCGGCGGAAGCGCCTCGCGAAGCGCCCTCGTGTGGCCGGGCCCGGTGCCGCAGCAGCCGCCCACGATCAAGGCCCCATGGCGGATCCAGGTGCCGGCGTGCGCGGCGAAGCGCTCGGGCGTCGTCTCGTCGTCGTGGCGCCACGTCCCCCGGTCGAAGTCGGGGTGCCCGGCGTTCGGGTAGCAGCCGATCGGCCGGCGCGTCGCGCGGGCCAGGACCTCGAGACAGCGCTCCGCCGTCTCCGCCGGCACGCAGTTCACGAGAATCGCGTCGGGACCGAGCGCGTCCACGGCCCTCACCCCCTCCTCCAGCGCCTCGCCTCCGTAGATCTCCCGGTCGCTTCGCGGGATGAAGGAGACGAGGAACGGAAGTCCCGTGGCCCGCGCGGCCTTCGCCGCCTCCACCGCCTCGGCGATCGTGTTCATCGTCTCGACGAGCAGGAGGTCGGCGCCCGCGCCGGCGAGGAGCGCCGCCTGCGCGGCGTGCTCCGCGGCGGCTTCGGAGGGGGGCGGCGCGAGGTCGGGCCGGTAGCAGTCCTCGAGCGGCGCCATCGCGCCGGCGATCCAGACGTCGCGGGCGGCGCCGGCGAGCGTCCCGGCCCCTTCCGTCGCCGCGTCGCGCGCCTCGCGCGCGAGCGTCACCGCGAGACGGGTCAGGCGCTCCGCCTCCTCGGGCGGCCGCCCCGCGCGGCGCATCGTCCGGGGCGTCGTCCGGAACGTGTTCGTCACGATCACGTCGGCGCCCGCGCGGATGTAGTCCTCGTGGACGGCCCGGACGACTTCGGGAGCGCCGACGAGCGCCGCGGCGCTCCAGAGCGGAAGGGGCGTCGCCACGCCGCGGCGATCGAGCTCGGTTCCCATGGCGCCGTCGAGGAGGATCACCTCGCCGCGAACGAGCCGGGCGCGGAGGGGATGATCGGGGGCGGCCATCGGGCTCACCCCTGCGCCGAGAGCTCGTCGCCGGGCTGGAAGCCGTGGAACTGCATCAACTCCTCCATCACGGCGCGCCGCCGCTTCAGGACGGAGGTCATCGAGGAGTACCCGTAGCGGAGGATCCGCTCCCGCTCCCGCGAGGACATGGCGTGGTGGAGGAAGAGCATGACCTCGGAGGAGGAGGGCTCGATCCGGTAGATCTTCACCTCGGGATACTCCACCTGGTAGCGGCGGATCTCCCCGTCCAGCCGCACGCGCGTCTCGATGCGCGTCGCCTGATCGTGGATGAACGACATTCCCTTCTCGCGGATGTGGGCGCACTTTCCGTCGCGGCGCGGAATGCAGACGACCGACTGGTCGTTCGAGATGTTCACCATCGGATTGATGACCAGGATGGTGGACGCGCCCGCTTTGATGGCCACGTCGAGGTGCGCCACCTTGCCGACCGAGCCGTCGATGTAGTCGCGGCCGTCCACCCGCACGGGGCGGAAGAAGAGGGGGATGGCGGAGGAGGCGGCCGCCGAAGGTGAGCTTGCGCTCGCGGATGCGCTCGAAGAAGCGCTGCTCGAAGTCCTGCTGCAGCCCGGGGTCGCTCCGCAGCAGCGCGTGGTACTCGT
>DATIQI010000193.1:0-3784 GCA_035470985.1 Acidobacteriota bacterium | reverse complement strand
GTCTTTCGCGAGAGCCCGGAGAAGCCGTGCCCCGTGGAGGTGATCGTCTCCCCCTTGTAGTGGATCTCGATGTCGTCCCAGCGATGGCAGCGCTCCGCCATGGCGGCGATGACGTCGGGGTCGGCGTGCTCCAGGGCGGCTTCCGTCGCGTCGGAGAAAACGACGCCGAAGCCGAAGGTGTCGTCGAGCCGGTTACGCTCGTAGACCGTGACGTCGTTCCGTGGATCCTGCTTCTTCAGGAGGAGCGCGAAGAAGAGCCCCGCCGGACCGCCTCCGATCGAGACGGCCTTCACGCGCGCGGCTCCTCCCGCTCGCGCAGGAGCCCTCCCGCGATCACGAGCCGCTGGATCTCGGTCGTCCCTTCGTAGATGCGGAGCGCGCGGACGGAGCGGTAGAGGCGGTCGACGGGATGGGAGGCGAGGACGCCGGCTCCGCCCAGGATCTGCACCGCGTCGTCCACGATCCGCTGGGCCGCCTCGGTGGCGAAGGACTTGGCCATGGCGGCCTCCAGCGTCACCCGCTCCTCCCCCTGGTCGGCGGACCAGGCCGCCCGATAGACGAGGAGCCGGGCCGCCGCGAGATCGGTGGCCATGCGCGCCAGCTTTTCCTGCACCAACTGGAACTCGGCGAGCGGCTTCCCGAACTGGCGCCGGGTCCGCGCGTGCTCCAGCGCTTCGTGAAGCGCCCGAGACGCCATCCCGCACGCGGCCGCCCCGACGGTCGCGCGGAGGCGGTCGAGGGTCTTCAGGCCGAGGCCGAAGCCGCGGCCCTCGTCGCCGAGGCGGTTCTCGACCGGCACGCGGCACGCCTCGAACACCATCGTGCCGAGCGGATGGGGCGCCGCGAGGACCTGCGCGCCGGCGAACCGGAGCCCGGGCGCGTCGGCGGGAACGACGAAGCAGGAGATCCCCTTCCCGCCCGCCGCGGGATCGGTGCTCGCGAAGACGGTGTAGAAGTCGGCGATCCCGGCGTTCGAGATGTAGGTCTTCACCCCGTCGAGAACGTAGTGGCCGCCGTCCCGGCGGGCGGTCGTCTTCATCGCGGCGACGTCGGAGCCCGCGTCGGGCTCCGTCATGGCGAACGCGGCCATCAGCCGCCCCGACAAGGCGCCGTCCGCGTAACGCTCGCGGAGCGCGGGCGTCCCCGCGAGGAGGATCGGGAGCGTGCCGAGGCCCTGGAGCGCGAAGACCGCGTCCGCGAGGGGCGACGCGGCGCCGAGCGTCTCCCGCGCGAGGCAGCAGCCGCGCCAGTCGCCGCGGCCGATCGTCTCGTACCAGCCCGCGCCGCCGAGTCTCTGGAGGAGGACGCGCGCCTCGGCGCGCGCGGCGTCGTCGTCGCCCGGCTCGGCGCGGCCCGCGAGGTCGCGCGCCGCGAAGGCGCCGAACGTCCCCGCCAGAGCGAGGTGCTGGTGCTCCAGGAAGGCGCGAACGGGCCGGACGTCGGGCGTCACGGCCTCGGAGGAGGCGGAGGACGCGCGTGGGGCCGGAGCGGGCGACGTCATTCGGTGAACCGAGCTTCCCGCTTCGCCCGGAACGCCTCGTAGGCCTCGCGGAAATTCGGGTGGAGCATCAGCTCGGCCTGCGCGTCGGCCTCGTACTGGAGCGCCTGCTCCAGACTCATGGTGGCTTCGTGGTCGAGCGCCTGTTTCGTCACGGCGAGCGCGGGCGCGGGGCCGCGCGCGAGCCGCTCGGCCCACGCGGTCGCCTCCGGCATCAGCCGCTCGGGCGCGACCACCTGGTTGTAGAGACCGATCTCGAGGGCGCGGCGCGCCTCCACGAAGTCGCCCGTCAGGAGGATCTCCGTGGCGCGGCCGAGCCCGACGATGCGCGGCAGGAGCCACGAGGCGCCCATGTCCGCGCCGGAGAGACCGACCCGGACGAAGAGGTAGGCGATCTTCGCCGTCTCCGACGCGATCCGGACGTCGCAGGCGGTCGCGATCACCGCGCCCGCGCCCGCCACGGTCCCGTTCAGCGCGGCGATCACCGGACGGCGGCAGCGCCGGATGTTCAAGATGAGATCGCACGTCATCCGCGTGAACTCGCGGAGCCCCGCCGCGTCGCGCGCGAAGAGGGCTCCGATGATGTCCTCGACGTCGCCCCCCGTGCAGAAGGCGCGTCCCGCGCCGGTGAGGACGACCGCGCGCACGCCCGGCTCGGTGTCGAGCGCCGCGAACGCGTCGCGCAGCTCGGCGTAGACCTCGAACGTCAGCGCGTTCAGCCGTTCGGGGCGATTCAGCGTGATCGTCGCGACGCCGGTCGCCGGGTCGTGCGCGTAGAGGAACGACTTCGGCGCGACGGTCATCGAGCGGGCCCTCCCGGCGCGAGGACCGCGGTCGCTTCCATCTCCACGACCGCGCCGCGATCGACGAGCCCCTTCACCTCGAGGAGGGCGACGGCCGGATAGTGGCGTCCGAGCCGCTCCCGCCAGATCTCCCCGAGCCGCCGCCGCGACGCCTCGTACGACGCGAGGTCGGTGACGTAGATCGTGAGGCGCGCGAGATCGCCGGGCCCACCCCCGGCCGCGGCGATGATCGCGATCACGCGATCGAGGGCGCGCGCGAACTGCCCGGCGAAGTCGGGCGGCGTCCCCGGGAGATCGGTCTCCCAGCCCGCCTGCCCGGCGATGAAGAGGATCCGCCCCTCCTTCGGCGCGAGGAGCCCGTTGTTCCATCCCTTCGGCGCGCCGAGCGCTTCCGGATTCACGATCTCGAACTTCATGCGGTGCGCGCTCCTCCGTCCAGGACGATGGCCGCCCCGGTGACCGACGCGGCGTCGTCCGTGCAGAGCCGGACGACCTCCGCGGCGACCTCGGAGGGCGAGACGAGCCGTGACTGTCCCACGGTCGCGAGAACGGCGGCAAGGGCCTCGGCGGCGCCGAGCCCGGTCCGGCTCATGACGTTCTCCACCGTCCGCGCGGTCATGGCGGTGTCCACGTACGCGGGGCAGAGCGCGTTCACGGTGACGCCGCTCCCCTCGGTCTCCGCGGACACCGATCGGGTGAACCCGAGCACCGCGTGCTTCGCGGCGGCGTAGTGGGCGACGTACTTCGCGCCCTCCAGCGCCGCGACGGAGGCGATGTTCACCACGCGGCCGTGGCGGCGCTCCACCATCGCGGGAACGAACTCGCGCGTGCAGAGAAACGTGGCCGTCGCGTTCACGGCCATGGTCCGGTTCCACTCCGCGAGCGTGATCCTCGCGAGCGGCGCCGACGCCCCGTCGCCCGCGTTGTTGACCAGGATGTCCACCGGTCCGTGCCCGCGCGCCCGCTCGCCGAGCCGCCTCACGGCCGCCTCGTCGGTGACGTCGCACGGCACCGCCGTGGCCTCGGCGCCCTCGCCCCGGAGTCCGGCGGCCAGCGCTTCGAGCGGCTCGGCCGTCCGCGCGGCGAGCACCACGGCGGCGCCCGCCTCGGCCAGCGCCCTGGCCACGGCCGCGCCGATGCCACGGCTCGCGCCGGTCACCACGGCCCGCCGCCCCACGAGCGGTCGTTCGCTCACGCGCCGGCCCCCGCGCCGCCGGCCGCGCCGTCCGCAGCGCCGATCGCGGCCGCGACCGCCTCGGCGAGGATCGCGCCGAGCGTGTCGATCGTGGCGCGGCCTTCGTCGGCCGTCGCCTCGGCGGGCCAGCCGAAGTAGGCGCGCTGGCCGCCCGCCTCCTCGAACGACCGCTTCCCTTCCCGGATCGCGGACGAGAGGGACGCCGCGTTCGGCGGGAGCGACCGCGCGATCGCCTCGCGCGCGGCGCCGGGGCGCGCGGCCAGGACGACGGAGCCCTCGTAGCGTCCG
>DATIQI010000192.1:0-25837 GCA_035470985.1 Acidobacteriota bacterium | reverse complement strand
GCGCGACGAGGAGGAGCGCGCGAGACCGCGGGCGGGTCGCGATCATTGGGGCATCTTCTTTCGGATCTCGAGCGCCCGCCCGCGGACCTCGGGCGTCACGGCCGACGCGGGATAGCGTTCGAGAATCGTCTTGTAGTACGCGAGCGCCTTCTGCGGCGGCTCGCCGAGCGCCAGCGACGACTCGGCGGCCAGGCGAAGCGCGAACGGCGCGAGGCGGTTCGACGCGGTCGTGTCGGAGGCGGCGACCGCCCACCGAAGCGCCGCGGCGTGGTCGTTCTTCGCGTGCGCCAGCTCGGCCAGGAGGAAGCGAATGTGATGCCGCGCTTTCGCGCCCGGAAAGCGCTCGACCGCCTCGGCGAGGAGCGCGGCCGCCGAATCGGCGCGCCCCGCCGCGCGGTGGGCCCGGGCGCGCGCGTAGAGCCGGAGCGGCTGATCCTCGAAGTCGCGCGCGTCCTTCACGAGCAGCATCGTGGTGAGGGCGTCGTTCACGCGCAGGTTCCTCGGGTAGCGCCGCGCGAAATCGTGATAGGCCTTCACCGCCTCGTCGAACTTGCCGGCCCAGAGGAGCGCCTCCGCCGCGCGGAACTCGCCGTTCCCCATCGAGTCGGCGGGCGCCAGGGTGGCGAAGCGGCGCACCGTCGCCTCGTACGTGCGCGGGAAGGAATCGGCGTCGGTGGCGACCATCGGCGGCGTGAAGACCGGCACGGTGCGCTGGGTCGCGGTCGCGCGCGGAACGGATTCCTGCTTCTGGTTCGGCTCCGCGCCGCCGGGCGCGGCGACGGAGGCGGTCACGGCGACGGCGAGGGCCATGGCGGCGGCCGCGCGGCGGCCCGCGTGGATCGCGGCGGCGCGCGCCCTCATCGCCCGCCCTCCTTCATCAGCGACTCCAGATACTCGTCCACCAGCGCGCGGAACTTGGGCGTGACGGGATCGCGGCTCCCCTTCGCGAGAAGCGAGGCGAGCGAGGGGCGCGACCGGAGCAGCTCCGGCGAGAGCGCGCCCGGGGAGGAGCGGACCACGTCCACGCCGGGGCGCGACGTCCGCTTGCGCGAGTAGTCGCGCTTCTCCACCGCGCGCGGCGCGTCGAGGAGCCGGCTCAGGATCCGCTGCTGGCGGTTCACCGTCTCCTGGTCGAGCCGTCCGGCGCGGAGATCCTGCTCCACCGCCTTCATGTCCTCCGAAACCCCGTCCATGTTCCCGAGCGGCTTCCCGCCCCCCTGCCCCATCTTTTGGAGCGCGTCCTCGAGACCACGGCGGATCGCTTCCTGCTCGGCGGCCATCCGGCCCAGCGCCTCGCCGTCCCCCTGGCTCAGCCGGTCGCCGTTCTCGCTCCCCTTCCCCATGCCCGGCATCATCCCCATCGTCTGCTCGTTCAGTCCCTGCTGGTCGCCGGCCAGCGACTGGAGCTGCTGCATCGCCTCCGACATCCCCGTGGAGGAGGCCGAGCCCTGCATCGACTCTCGCGCCTTCAGGAGCGCGGTCGCCGCCTGATTCAGCGCGATGGTCGCCTCCTTCGTTCCCATCAGCCCGCCGAGAAGATCCTGCTGCGAGTAGCGGCCGACGGCGCTCTCCTGGTTCTGGAGCGCGCGCCCCACCGCCTGCGTCACGTCGGGCGTCATGAAGAGGGTCTGCTTCGCGATCGCCTCGAGCCGCTTCGTCGCCTGCTCGGTCGCCTCCTCGAGGCCCTTCTGCTTCTCCGCGCGCTCCCCGACCGAGCTCTCCTCGTCGCGAAGCATCCGCTCCTGCATTCCGGCGATGTCGAGGAGGTCCTGGGCGGCGTCCTCCATCTCGTTCGCCAACTGGTTCTTCTTCCGGGCGCGGAACTCCTCGCGCATCTTGTCGGTCCGCCGGCGCATCTCCTCCAGGCGCTCCCGGAGCGACTGCGTCGATTCCTTCGCCGGCTCCCGCTCGCCGGACGCCAGCTGCTCCTCGGCCCGCTCGAACTCGGGCCGCATCCCCTTCTCCCCGAGCTTCTCGCCCAACTCCTGCGCTTCCTGCGCGGCCTGCTGGTCCATCGCGCGGAGTTCCTTCGCCATCTCCTCCATCAGGGCCTTCTGCTCGGCCGACATCGTCTCGATCGCCGCCTCGCGCTCGGCGAGCGACTTCATCGCCGCCGGGTCCTTCGCGCGGGAGAGCGAGTCGTTCACGGCGATCTGGCGGCGCTCCATCTCCGCGGCCCGCTCGGAGGCGGCCTCCATCCGCTCCTCCATCCGGATCTGCTTCAGGAGCTCGATGGTCCGCTGGAGATTCCGGAGCGCGTCCTCCTGGTTCACCTTGAAATTCTGAAGCGCGCGCTCCATGTCCTGCGGCGTCATGTTCTTCATCGCTTCCTGGAGCCGCTTCATGGCGCGCAGGAGCGTCTGGTCCTTGATCTGGCTGAGGAGCTGCTGCAGCTCGTTGATCTTCTGCACCAGCTCGGCGTTCAGGGCGCGCGACTGCGACAGCTTTTCGGCGCCCTGCTGGAGCTGATCCGAGACCTTGTCGATCGCCTCGCGGAGCTGCTCCTGACCTTCCACGGCCTTCTGCACCTGCTGCTTCTGCTCCCACGTCATCTCGCGCGAGCGCCCGATGTCGCGCTGCAGCTCCTCGGTCTTCTGCTGCAGCTCGCGCGCGCCGCGAAGGGCCTCCTCGAGCGTCTCGATCGACTCGTCGCGCTCCTTCTGCATGGAGGCGAGGATCTCGGTGGCCGATGGGAAGCGGAGGCGGCGCTCGTCCGACCAGGTCGTCTGGGGCCCGTCCACGCCGTCTCCGTCCACGGCTCCGACGTGATAGGCCACTTCCTCGCCCGGAAGGAGATTCATCGCCTGGAGCGGCCAGGTGTAGCGGACGGCCAGTTCGCGGGCGCCCGACCGCTCCTCGTGCAGCACCTCGGTCCGCTCCTGCTCGTCGCGGACGCGGTAGCGGAGGAGCACCTTCCTCACGCCGTGGTCGTCGGTCGCGCCGGCCACGACGACCGCCGTCATGTCGCGCGAGACGTCCTCCACGACGTCGGGCGCGAGGATCGTGACGGTGGGGGGCCGGTCGGGAATCGCGCGAAGCTCGAAGGGGCCGAGATCCGAGCGGCGCCCGCGCGCGTCGGTGAGCCGCACCAGGATGGCGTCGTCCGCGCGCATCGGCAGTTCGAAGCGGACCAGCCGCTCGCCCCGCGCGCCGTCGAGCCGGAGGCCCGACCGGTCGGCGATCAGGGTGGCGGAGGCGGCGTCCCGGTTCAACGTCACCTCGAGCCGCGCCTTCGTCCCGCGCGGCGCCGCGAGATCGCCCGTCAGGGCCTGGATCTCCTCGTCGGGGAGCCCCGTGTAGTCGGGGTAGTCGTAGCGGATCCGATACCCCGTCGCGCGCGGCAGGTCGCGGACCGAGAGGAGGTACGCCGGCGACTCGGCGTCGGCCACCCGCACGCGGTAGCGGAGATCCTCCTTCACGTTCGGGATGCGCGCCTCGTAGACGCGCTCGCCCACCGCCGCGTCGGCGCGGGCTTCGTCGCCGGCGTCGGCCAGCTCGCGCTGCCGCCACTCCGGCTTCTCCTCGTTCTTCCCCCGCTCCAGCACCAGGAGCCGCGGCCGCGACTTGGTCCCGCGCACGAACGCGCGCACGGTGATCGTCGCGCCTCCCTCGATCTCGGCGCCGCCGGGCGTCACGCGGATCCCGATCGGGGCCTTCGGCGCGCTCTTCGGATCGGCGATGTGGGCGAGGACGCGCGGCGTGCGCGGCCCGCCGGCGACGGCCGCGACGATGGCGATGGAGAGCGACGCGCCCGCGATGACGAGCCAGCGGCGGCGCGCGGGCCAGTCGGCGAGGCGATGGATCGGGAGTCGCGCGGCGGTCTCGGCCGCGGCGGCGATGGCGGCGTCGCGAAGCGCCGCGGAGGACGCCGGGGCGAGCGCCGGATCCGCCGGCCCGGCGTGCTCCGCGCCGCGGGCGTCGCCGCGCTCCGACTCCCGGGCCAGCTCGAGCGCCGCCAGGAGTTGATCCTTCCGCTCCGGCTCCAGGGACCCCGTGGCGACGGCGATGTCCTCGTCGCTCATGTGCTCGCGGAGCATCCGCCAGATCGCCGCGGCCGCGAGCGCCGCGCCGCCGAGCACGAGCGCCAGGCGGAGGAGCGCGTACTGGCCGCGGTAGAGCGTCGCTCCGAGCGCGATCACGAGCGCGAGGGCGAGCAGAACCGCGCCGAGCGCGACGAGCGGCAGGGCGGTCCGCTCCGCGGCGCGCCGGAAGAGGGCGCGCTTCGCCTGGGCCAGCCGGCCGAAGAGGGTGTCGCGGGCGGGGCTCATCGAGGGCCGTCGCTCACTGCGAGAGGGCGAGCATGGCGATGTTCACCGCGAAGCGCATCGCCAGGTCGCGCTTCTCGGGCGTGTCGTCGTGGATGCCGGGATCCTCGATCCCGTTTCCGATGTCCGTGTTGTACGTGTAGAGCACCACGATCCTCCCGTTTCGATGGAGCGCGAAGACCTGCGCCTTCCCCCCGTCGTGCTCGTGGATCTTCGGCGGCCCGCCCGCGAAGACGTTCGGCGCGCGGTAGAGCCCGTGCGAGAAGGGAAGCTCGGTCAGCGCCGCGTCGGGATAGATCTGCTTCATCAGCGCGCGGAACGAGGGATCGAGGCCGAAGTTGTCGTCGGCCCAGAGGAATCCGCCGTTGTCGAGGTAGGCGCGGAGCGCCTTTCGCTCGTCGTCGTTCATCTTCACGTTCCCGTGCCCGGTCATGAAGAGCATTGGGAAGTTCCAGAGCTCGGGGTCGATGGCGGTGACCACCGCCTCCTTCTCCTGCGCCACCCGGACGTCGCCGCGGGCCCGGAGCGCGCGGAGGAGATTCCGGATGGCGGTCTCGTCGGAGTACCAGTCGCCGCCCCCCGTATATTTCAGCCGCGCGATGGTGAAGCCCCCGGTCAGATCGGGCCGGGCGCCCCGTGCTTGGGCCAAAGCGTCGCCGGGGAACGCCCCGACCGGGGCCAGGACGAGGGAGAGGACGAGAAGCGATTTGGTAACAAATTGACACATAACAGGTTGGCTCGCCTCTCCGGTCTCGGGGGATGGCGGGACGGAAGCCGTCCCGGCGGGTGTCCCTGAGGGGTGCCCAAGGATACCAAACGGCCGCCCCGCGGCGGGCGGCCATATCCAGCAATACATCGGCACTTACGGGCGGTTCCGTAGAACCGGAGCGTGTCAGCGAGGGGGCGGCGCCGCCGGGGCCGTCAGCCGGTCGAGGACCTGGTCGAGGAGCGGCCGGGTCGCCGCCCAGAGCGCGGGGTTCGCGAGCAGTCCCTCCGGCCGCGGCGCGCCGGGAACGCAGGCGAGCGACGCTCCATCCGCTTCGATCATGCCGCGGACGGTCGTCTCGGTCGCTTCGAGATGGAACTGGAGCGCCAGGACCAGGGCGCCGCCCCGCGCGGGCCCCCCGTCGAACTCGATCTCGAACGCCTGGTGGGGACAGGCGTCGGTCTCCGCGAGGTGGAGCGCGCCCTGCGGGAGGTCGAACGTCTCTGCATGCCAGTGAAGCGGCGTGAACGAGGCCGGCATCTCCGCGAACGCCCGCGAGCGCGCCGCCTCCGGACGCGTGCGGACGGGAAGCCAGCCGATCTCGGCTTCGGGCGCGGCGAAGACCCGATAGCCGAGCGCCGAGGCGATGAGCTGCGCGCCGAGGCAGACGCCGAGGACGCGCCGGTCGTGCTGGATCGCCGCTTCGATCAGGTGCTTCTCGGGCGTGATCCAGGAGTACTTCGACTCGTCGTTC
Source organism: Acidobacteriota bacterium (assembly GCA_035470985.1). Classification (GTDB taxonomy): domain Bacteria; phylum Eisenbacteria; class RBG-16-71-46; order SZUA-252; family SZUA-252; genus SZUA-252. The sequence goes on along the minus strand of DATIQI010000192.1, from coordinate 20,112 downwards.
GCGCTCATCGGACCGCCCATGACGACGAGCGCGTCGAACGCGTCGGGGCCCGGAGCCGCTTCGCCCCGGTCGAACCGCGTCACCGAAAGCTCGTGCCCGCGCGCCTCCGCCCACTCGGCGATCGCGCCCGGCCCCTCGTGCGGCACGTGCTGCAGGACGCGGACTCTCAAGACGCCGCGCCCATTCTCGTATGCCGGAGCGTGGCCGCCGGATCGCTCATGGAGAAGGTCACGGCGCGAAGCGGCTCGCGCGGACTCTGGCCCGGATTCACGCAGACGGTGCGTCCGAGCCGGTCGGCGAACCTCCCCGAGACGTCGGGCGACTCGTGGATGTGGCCGTGGAGCGAGAGCGCGGGCTGGCGCTTCTCGAGGAAGCGGCGAACCTCGCGCGAGCCCACGTGCACGCGTCCGTGGAGCTGGTCGAGCGCGGTGCCGTGGGGCGGCGCGTGGAACATGCAGACGACCCGCGACGCGTCCCTCGGAACCGTGCGGCCGATCGCGTCGAACTCGGCGGCCAGCGTCTCCTCCCGTTCGTGCCCGACGAAGGAGAAGGGCCGCGAATGGCCCGCCGCGCTGGAGCGGAACCCCTCCCATCGCGTGGCGGGGCCGAGGCCCTCCTCCCAGCGTTCCCAGTCTTTCAGCGCGAAGGGACTCACGGCCACGTACGCAAGCCCCGCGAGCGACCATCCGTCGAGGAACGGGACGACGCGGCCGTGCACGTGGTGGAAGCGCGGCAGGCCGGCGCCCTCGAGGAGCGGGACGTGCGCGGCCCAGTCGTCGTTCCCCATGATCCACCAGACTTCGGCCGCGCCGGGTTCGGCGAAGTGCTCGCGGAAGAGGGGAAGGAAGGCGCTCTCGTAGAACTCGTGCTGCTCGGCGATGGAGCCGTGGCGGGCGAGATCGCCGCCCAGGAGGAGCGCGCGGGCGCCGGTGTCGCGCGCCAGGCGGAGCGCTTCCCGGTAGTGGGGCTCGCTCCCGTGCAGATCGGAGGTGTAGACGACATCGGCCTTCATGATCGCGTCCGATCCCGGCTCCCGGCCGTTCGCGCGCTCAGTCGGTGGTCCGGATCTCCGTGAGGAGCCACTGGCCCTCCGCCGTCGCCGCCGCCGCGAGGAGGACGTCCAGGTCGCGGACTCCCTTCCCGCCGCCCCAGTCGCCGACCCAGCGCGCCCGCGCCCGGCTCGTCCGCCGCTTCAGATCCGCGTCGAAGCGGACGACGCGGAACCCTCGAATCGCGACGAGGTCGAGCTGGTCGTGGATCAGGAAGGCGACCGCGCTCAGGGTCGGCGCCGACGCGGGGGAGCCTCCCGGCTTCAGGGAAACCCGGACCGTCGCGCTGTCGCAGAGGGAGGCGAGTTCCGACGCGTCGCTCGAGTTCCAGGCCCGCTCGACCGCGGCCCAGAGTTGCGCCGGGGAGGGTTGGGGGGAACGCCGCGGCGCGGGTTGGGCGGCGGGCGGCTCCGGCGCGGGGTCGGCGAGGGTCGCGGGAGGCGGCGCGAGAAGCAGGCCGGCGACCGCGGCGACGAGCGCCAGGGCGCAGAGACGGAGTGATCGCATCGGCCCCTCCGGCACCGCGCGCGCGGCCGGGAGCGGCCGCGCCGCGGAGGATTATTTCTTGCGGGGCGGCGCGCTCTCGAACCGGAGCTGCAGCTCGAGCGCGAGCGCGCTCGCGACGTAGAGCGACGAGTAGGTACCGATGACCGCGCCCACCAGCATCGCGAACGAGAAGTCGTGGATCACGTCGCCGCCGAAGAGGAAGAGGGCGAGCGTCGTGACCGCCACGGTGCCGTTCGTGATGATCGTGCGGCTGAGCGTCTCGTTGATGCCGAGGTTCATCACCTTCTCGGGCGATTCGCGGCGCAGCGACTGTTTCCGTTCCCGGATCCGGTCGAACACGACCACCTTGTCGTTGATGGAGAAGCCCGCGAGGGTGAGGAACGCGGCGACGACGGTGAGGGTCACTTCCTTGTCCAGGAGCGAGAACGCGCCGAGCGTGATGAAGACGTCGTGGAAGAGCGCCAGGACCGCGCCCATGGCGTAGCGCCAGTCGTACCGGATGCCGACGTAGAGGAGGATGAGTCCCAGCGCGAGGAAGACCGCCTTGATCGCGGCCCCCCGCAACTCGGCCCCGACGCGCGGGCCGACGGTTTCGCGGGCGAAGATCCGCACGGAGCCGTCCTCGCGGATCCCCTTCAGGGCCCCCAGAACGGCCGGACCCGCGTCGGCCCCGTCCTTCGACTCGCCGAGGCGGATGATGAAGTGCTCGGGCTGGTCGAGGCGCTGCTGGATTTCCGCGGTCGGGAAACCTCCCGCCTTCATGGCGTCGCGGACCGCGTCGGGACTCGGCGCCGGCGAGACGACGACCTCGATGAGGGTGCCGCCCGTGAAGTCCACGCCGTAGCGTGGGCCCCCGCGCGACACGAGCGAGACGAGCGAGACCACCATCATGAGGCCCGAGATCATGTACGCGATGCGCCGGCGGCGCATCCAGTCGACGTTGATGCCGTGGAGGATTTGAAACACCGGTTCTCCTCTAAATGCTGATGCTGCTGACTTTGCGGCGCAGCGACCAGGCGTCGAAGATCATCTTCGAGACGCCGACGGCCGTGATCACGTTGATGATCAGCCCGATCGTGAGCGTGACCGCAAAGCCGCGGATGGGGCCCGAACCGAGCCACATCAGGGCGACGGCCGGGAGCAGCGTCGTCACGTTGGCGTCGATGATGGTGCGATACGCGCGGGAATAGCCGGTCTCGATGGCCGCGAGGACCGTCTTCTTGTTTCGCAACTCCTCCCGGATGCGTTCGAAAATGAGCACGTTGGCGTCCACCGCCATGCCGATCGTGAGGACGATGCCGGCGAGCCCGGGAAGCGTGAGGGTGGCGCCGAATCCGGCCATGCACGCGAGGAGTCCGATGATGTTGAGGAAGAGGGCCACGACCGCGACGATGCCCGACAGGCGGTAGTAGATCACCATGAAGACGATGATCGCGATGGAGCCGACGATGCCGGCCTTGAAGCCCGCGTCGATCGAATCCTGCCCGAGCGAGGGGCTGACCGTCCGCTCCTCGACCATGCGGACCGGCGCCGGAAGCGCGCCCGATCGAAGCACGATCGCGAGATTCTGGGCCTCTTCTTCCGTGAAGGAGCCGGTGATGGAGCCCTGGCCGCGCGGGATCCGCTCGAGAATGTTCGGCGCCGATTGCACGCGGTTGTCGAGCACGATGGCGAGCCGGCGGCCGGTGTTCGCGCCCGTGATGTCGGCGAACGTGGCGCCGCCCCGGCTCGTGAGGGTGAACGAGACGCCGGGCGCGCCGGGCCGGTCCTGATCGAGGTCGAGGCGCATCTGCGCGCTCTGGACGTCCTTCCCCTCCATCAGGGGGTCCTTCGTGAGGAGGAGGAGCACCCGGCCGGTCCGACCTTCCCGCTCCGTCTGGTGCGCCTCCCAGGCGAGCGCTCCGTCGTACGTGAAGGTCGAGTCGGCCCGAAGCGTTTCGATCATTTGGTTCAGGGCCGCCTCGTTCTCCGAGAGCGCGAACGATTCGCCGCCCTGGGCGACGGAGAGGAAGCGGGAGGTGAAGGGCCGCGCGAGGGAGTCGGGCGAGCCGACGGCGCTGTCCGCGCGGACGCCCGCCCCGGCGGCGAAGTACTTGTCGATCCGATCGAAGATCACGCGATGCTCCTCGTCGGACTTCACCAGCTTGAATTCGAGGAGGGCGGTCTGCCCGATCAACTGCTTCGCGCGCTCCTGATCGAGGAGCCCGGGCAGCTGCACGACGATCCGGTTGTCGCCCTGCTTCTGGATGCTCGGCTCGGCGACGCCGAACTGATCGATTCGATTCCGGATGATCTGGATGGCCTGGTCCACCGCGTTTCGCGCCTCGGCCGGGCCGAGCTTGGACTTGTCCACCTCCAGGAGGAGGTGCATGCCGCCCTGGAGGTCGAGCCCGAGCTTGATGGCCTTCTCGCGAAGGTCCGCGAGCTTCTGCAGCCGCACGCGCTCCGTTTCGGTGGTGGCCGAGGCCGGACGGGCCTGGAGGACCTCGCGGCGCTTCTCGGGCGGCATCGAATAGAACTGGAACGTCGGCCAGAGCGTGTAGAGGCAGACGGCGAGTCCTGCGAGCGTGAAGAGGAACTTGCGCTGGTTGCTTTTGGTCACGGCCACTCCTGTGGTTCCCGGCATCCCGCCGTTGGCGGGACCCTGGGCCGAAGTCAATCGAGACGGACGAATTTACCGAAGCCCTCGCGGGAAGTCAATGAGACAAATAGATATGGAGCGGCTTCGGCCCGGTCTTCGCTTGTAACCGGATCGAAACCGCCCCGACCCAGGCCGGTAACCCCGACTGGGGCACCATCCCGGGCATGGACGATTCGCGTGGTAGACTCCCCGACGCCCCAGGCCGCGACCGGAAGACCCGAGCCCGAGGATTCTACACGGACGTGCCGAAGACGCCCCGCTCCACGATATTAGTGGTCGACGACGAGCCCGAGATCGTGGAGCTGGTCCGCTACAACCTTTCCCGCGAGGGCTACCGCGTCCTCGACGCATCGGACGGCGAGGCCGCGCTGGAGCGGATCTACCAGTCGCCTCCCGACCTCGTGATCCTCGACCTGCTGCTCCCGAAGCGAAGCGGCATCGAGGTGCTGGAGGCGATCCGGAACGAGCCGCGCACCCGCTCCCTCCCCGTGCTCCTCCTCACCGCCCGGAGCACCGAGATGGACAAGTTGATCGGTTTCGAGCGGGGCGCCGACGATTACCTCACGAAGCCCTTCTCGCCGAAGGAGCTGGTGGCGCGCGTCGGCGCGGTGCTCCGGCGGACGCGTCCCGAGGAGCCGGCGGGCGAGGAGACGGTCGGCCCGTTCCGGTTCGATCGCGAGCGGCATCAGGTCTTCCTTCGCCAGCGCGAGATCCACCTCACGCCGACCGAGTACCGGCTCCTCGAGTATCTCCTCCAGCGTCCGGGAAAGGTCTTCTCGCGCGAGCAGCTCCTCGACAAGGTCTGGGGCCTCGGCTACTTCGGCGAGACGCGCACGGTGGACGTCCACGTCCGCCGCCTGAGGGCCAAGCTCGGGAAGGACGCGGCGCTCATCCGGACCGTCACGGGCGTCGGCTATTCGGCCGAGCTCCCGGTCTCCGCCAAGTAGCGACCCCCGCGCGCGGGCGGTGGTACAGTACGCTCGTGGGTCCCACCTCACGCAGGCTCTCTGTCACCCTGATCGCGATCCTCCTCGTGATCGCGGCCGGGGCGGGGCTTTGGTTCACCCGCTCGCCCGGCTCGCTCTCCCGCGTCTGGTTCCTCCTCGCATTGGGGATCGGGGCGACCGCGGTCGCCATGTACGTCGTGATCGCGGCGCTGGCGCGCCGCCTGGAAGCGGTGGAGCACGTCGCGGATCGAATCGCCTCGGGGGATCTCACCGCGCGCGTGGCGGTGGAGCACCACGACGATCTCGCGGGACTCGCCCGGTCGTTGAACGAGATCGCGGAGCGGACCGGCCGCGAGCGGCTCGCGCTCGAGCGGCGGCGCGACGAGAGCGCCGCCGCGCTCGACTACCTTCCCCAGGGCGTCGCGCTGGTCGCGCCCGATCTCTCCATCCGCCACGCGAACGCGCGCTTCTGGGAGTCGGTGGACGTGGAGCCGCCCCTGGGCGGCGCCCATCTCTCCATCGCGCGCCAGCCGTCGCTCCTCGAGGTCGTGGAGGAGGCGCGGCGCGCGGGACGCGCGGTGACGCGCGAGGTGCCCCTCTATCTCTCCACGCGCCGCGACGTCGAGGTGACGGTCGCGCCGGTCGGAGCGGCGGGCCGTCCGGAGGCGTGGCTCCTCACGCTGGAGGACCTCGGCCCCGAGCGGCGCGCGGCCGAGATCCGCCGTGAGTTCGTGGCCAACGCCTCGCACGAGCTGAAGACGCCGCTCACGTCGATCCTCGGCTACACCGAGACGCTCCTCCACGGCGGCCTGGAGGACCAGGAGCACCGCGGGAAGTTCGTGGAGACGATCCGCGCGCAGGCCGAGCGGCTGGAGGCGATGGTGGACGACCTCCTCTCGCTCGCCGACCTCGAGCGTCCGGACGCCGCGCTCGACGTGAAGGACTGGGACCTGGGCGAGGTGATCCGCGAATTGGCGGAGACGTTCCGCGACCTGGCCGAGCGGCGCGGGCTCGCGTTCGAGGTGGAGGCGGCGGCGGGAACGCTCGTCCGCTGCGACCGGAAGCGGCTGGAGCTGGCGCTTCGAAACCTGATGGACAACGCGGTGAAGTACACCGAGACGGGGTGGGTGCGGGTGCGGCTCGAGCCGGGTCCGTCGCGGGTCCGCGTGACGGTGACCGATTCCGGGCGCGGGATCCCGCCGGAGCATCTCTCGAGGATCTTCGAGCGATTCTACCGGGTGGAGCAGGCCCGCTCCCGGGCCCTCGGCGGGACGGGGCTCGGTCTCTCCATCGTGAAGCACGCGGTGCAGTTGCACGGGGGGACGGTCGGCGTGGAGAGCCGCCCGGGCGAGGGGAGCCTCTTCTGGCTCGAACTTCCCCGCTCGGGGCCGGCTTCGTAACCGATTCGTAACAGAACCGACATGGAGGATCGCGCCATGCCTTCCGTATCGTCGTGCCGGATCGGAAAGGAAGGGCCGCGTGATCGAAACAATCTCTTCACCACCGGTGGTGGCCATGGCGACGAGCACGCCCGCGCCCGCTGAGCCCTCCGCGCCTCCCGCGCTCGAGGCCCAGGGGCTCAGCCTCTGGTACGGATCGTTTCAGGCGCTCCACGGCGTCACGCTCGCGATCCCGAGGCACCGGATCACCGCCATCATCGGTCCGTCGGGCTGCGGCAAGTCGTCGCTCCTGCGCTGCTTCAATCGCATGAACGATCTCTATCCGCCGATCCGGTACGACGGCTCCATCCGCTTCCACGGCTCGAACGTTCTCGGCACGGGGCTCGATCTCGTCGATCTGCGCCGCCGCGTCGGAATGGTCTTCCAGCGGGCCAATCCCTTCCCCATGTCGATCTTCGACAATGTGTCGTACGGCCCGCGGCTCCAAGGCATCCGGAAGAAGTCGCGGCTGGAGGGAATCGCGGAGGAGGCCCTGAAGCGCGCGGCGCTCTGGAGCGAGGTGAAGGACCGGCTGGGGCGCTCGGCGCTCGGCCTCTCGGGCGGACAGCAGCAGCGCCTCTGCATCGCGCGCGCCCTCGCCGTGGAGCCGGAGGTGCTGCTCCTCGACGAGCCCGCCTCGGCGCTCGATCCGATCGCCACCGCGAAGATCGAAGAGCTGGTGCTCGACATCAAGAAGACGGTCTCGGTGGCGATCGTGACGCACAACATGCAGCAGGCGGCCCGCATCTCCGATCGGACGGCCTTCATGCTCACGGGAAAGCTGATCGAGGAAGGGCCGACCCAGACGATCTTCACGAAGCCGCGCGAGCGGCTCACCGAGGATTACATCACGGGCCGGTTCGGCTAGACTCGATTCGGGACGCCGCCATGGAACGACACTTCCACCAAGACCTCGAAGCGCTGCGCGACCGCCTGAGCGAAATGGCGGGAAGGGCGGAGACCGCCCTGACCAAGGCCATGGAGGCCGTCCGCACGCGGAATCCGCGCCTGGCGGAGGAGGTCTTCGCCGACGATCCGGGGATCGACGAGATCGAGCTGGAAGTCGAGGAGAACTGCCTTCGCTTCCTCGGGCTCCAGCAGCCGGTGGCGCGGGATCTGCGCTTCCTCGTGGCCTCCATCCGTCTTTCGAACGACTTGGAGCGGATCGGCGACCACGCCGTGAACGTCGCGCAGCACGCGTTGAAGCTGAGCCGCCTCCCCGTGATGGCGACGCCCGACGACCTCGCGCGGATGGGCGAGCGGACGCGCGGCGCCTTGAAGGACGCCGTGTCGGCGTGGCTCCGCGGCGATCCCGTGATGGCGCGGCGGGTCTGCGAGCGCGACTCCGACATCGACGCCGACAAGACCCACATCTTCGGCGCGCTCTCCGCGCGGATGCTCCGCGATCCCGAGTGCGTGCCGTCGGCTCTCGAGTACCTCCTCATCAGCCGGAATCTCGAGCGGGTCGGCGACCTCGCCACCAACATCGCCGAGGAGGCGATCTTCGTGGCCGAGGCCCGCGTCATCAAGCACCACGCGGAAGAGAAGACCGAAGACGTCGGGTAGTCTCCGGCCCGGTCACGCCGTCTGCGGCGCCGCGTCCCCGCCCGGGAACCAGTGGCGGGTCCGATTGCAGAACGCGCAGACCGAGAGCATCACCGGCACCTCCACCAGCACGCCCACCACCGTCGCCAGCGCCGCGCCCGATCCGGGGCCAAAGAGCGTGATCGCGACCGCCACCGCCAGCTCGAAGAAATTGCTCGCCCCGATGAGGGCGCCCGGCGCCGCCACCGAGTAGGGGACGCGGAGCCACCGCATCAGGGCGTAGGCGAGCGCCGAGTTGAAGTAGACCTGGATCAGGATCGGCACCGCGATCAGGGCGACGTGGAGCGACCGGCCCGTGATGTTGTCGGCCTGGAACGCGAAGATGAGCACCAGCGTGGCGAGGAGCGCCAGGGTGGTGATCGGGTGGAAGAAGGGGAGATAGGTCCCCTCGAACCAGGCGCGTCCCTTCGTGCGCAGGAGCACGACGCGGCTGAGGGTTCCGAGCGCGAGCGGAATCACGATGAAGGCGACCACGCTGGCGAGGAGCACCTGGAACGGGACCTGGAGCCCGCTCGCGCCCGCGACGAGGAGGCTCACGATGGGCGCGAAGAGGAGGAGCATGAGGAGATCGTTCACCGAGACCTGGACCAGCGTGTAGGCGGGATCGCCGTCGGTGAGATACGACCAGACGAAGACCATCGCGGTGCAGGGCGCGGCCGCGAGGATGATGACGCCCGCCACGTACTGGTCGGCGAGCGAGGGATCGATCCAGGGCCGGAAGACGTGCTTGAAGAAGAGCCAGCCGAGAAGCGCCATGGAGAAGGGCTTCACGAGCCAGTTCACGAAGAGCGTCACGAGGATCCCGCGCGGGCGGCGGCGGACGCCGAGCACGCTCCCGAGATCGATCTTCAGCATCATCGGATAGATCATCAGCCAGATGAGAACGGCGATCGGGATGTTGATCTGGCTTCCGGTGCCGAACTCCATCTTCCGGAGCGCGTCGGTGAATCCGGGGAGCGCCTTGCCGAGGAGGACGCCGGCGACCATGCAGAGGGCCACCCAGAGGGTGAGGTACCGCTCGAAGAGGTTCAGGCGCTTCGGCGGCGCGGGGACCGAGGACGCCGAGGCGGCGGCCGGTTCCACGGCCGGAGGGGCGGCGCTCATCGCGCGTCCTTCGCGACGGCTCCCGGGCGATCCGCGAGGAGGGCGCGCACCCGCGCCTCGATCTCGTCGCGCACGGCGCGGAATTCGTCGTCCGGTAGGTGCTTCGGATCGGGCAATTCCCAGTCGAGGCGAAGGCGAGCGGGGAGCGCCGGGCAGGCGTCGCCGCACCCCATCGTGACGACCGCGTCCCACGTCACGCCCGCCGGAAGGCCGTCGAGCCCCTTCGACGCCTGCGCGGCGAGGTCGATTCCCTTCTCGCGCATGAAGGCGACGGCCCGCTCGTTCACGACGCCGGACGGGCGGGAACCCGCGCTGTGGGCGGCGACGCGGTCGCCCCCGATCGCGCGCGCGAAGCCCTCGGCCATCTGCGAGCGGCAGGAGTTCTCCACGCAGACGAAGAGCACGCGCGCGTCGGGCTCAGGCACGGGACGCTCGTCGCGCGTTTCGGCGCGGGACGTCGAATCGGACCGGGGACGGTGTGGCGCAGAGCTTCTCGACCGGCACCGCGCGGACCCGCTTCAGGCGAAGCCGGTCCTCGACGATCCGCTCCTCGAGATCGAGCTTCCCGCGAAGCGCCGCCAGGACGGGCGCCGCGTACGGATTCCGCGACCTGCCGGCCATCCGATAGTGGATCCAGCGCCCTTCCTTCCGGCCCTCGACCAGACCCGCGCTCCGGAGGATGGAGAGGTGCTTCGATACGGTCGACGGGGCCAGGGCGAGGACCGCCTGGATCTGGCAGACGCAAAGTTCGCCCTGCTCCAGCAACTTCAAGATTCGGGTGCGGCCCGGGTCGGCCACGGCCTTCAGGACGGTTTCGAGATCACGCATGGATGATCCTCCATTTCGCCATATGGCGAAATATACACCCATGCGGCCGGCCGCGTCCAGCGGCCGTGCTTGGAGTCGGAGTCCCCGCGAGGGAGCGCTACTTCATCGGAACCGCGCCGCCCGCGGGCCAGTCGGTGTCGCCGACGCGCGTGAGGGTCATCTCGAAGAAGCGGACAGGGTCCTTCCCCGGGACGATCCGATCGCCGACCTCGTGGAGGACTCCGTCCTTGATGGTCGCCGTGTAGCGGATGGTCATGGGGCCCGCCGGGATCTCCCACGAGTAGCCGTCCGCCGTCGGCGTGAAGACGAAGTCGCCCGACTGGCCCTGCGCGTGGGAGCGCATGGCGTACGCCTTCTTGGCCGGGTCGAAGGAGACGACGCCGAACGCGTTGAAGGAGACCGTTCCGTCCGCGTCGTAGCCGCGCCCTTCGATCACCTTCAGCGTCCCGTCGAGGAAGGGGCCGATCCGCTCCGTCTGGGTGATCTCGTGCTTGCCGCCGTCCGGCCGGATGGTCCACGCCGGCCCGCGCCAGACCCCGTTCATGGAAGCGAGCGCCTTCATCGCCTCCCTCTGGGCCGCGAGGAGCGCCGCGGGATCGGGACGCCCCTGCGCGAGCGCGCCGGACGCGGGAACGAGGGTGAGCGCGCCGGCGGCGAACAGGGCCGCGAGCGCGGCGAGACGGATCGAGCGAGTCATGATTCCCCCTTGTCGGATGATGGGACGAAACGTGGACGGCGGAGTTTCGGGCGCGCGCGACCGCCCCGGCCGGCTCGGAACTCCTCGGCGAGGATGGCCCATCGCTCGTGGTCCCTCCAGCAACCGCCCAACCGGAGATAGCGGGGCGAAAAGCCCTCGCGCCGGAACCCGAGCCGGCGCACCAGCCGGATGGAGTCGCGATTACCCGGCCGGATGTTCGCTTCCAGGCGATGGAGGCCGAGGTCTCGAAACGCCTTCCGGATCACCGCCGCCAGACCCGCTCCCATCAGACCCCGCCCCGCGGTCGGAGCGAAGCCGTGGTAGGAAAGGTAGCCGCTCCGGAAGACGCCCCGCACGATCTCCGTGATCCATACGGCGCCGGCCAGCTCGCCGGTTTCGGAGGCGCGTACGAAAAACGCCTCGCACGACCGCCGCCGCGAGCGCCGGAGGAGCGAGGCGTAGCCCGCCTTCGTGCGGGGCGGCGTCACCCATGGACCGTGGAGCGCGCGGCTTCGCCCGACGAGTTCGAGGAACTCCCTCTCCTGACGCCGCCCGGGCCGCTCGAGCGTCACGCGAGGGAGGGGGCGCGCCGACCGGCTCCTCACGATGCGTCCGCCCGCGTCATTCGGCCCCGATCGCTTCGGCCAGGCGCCGCGCCAACGCCGCCGCCTGCGCGCGGATCTCCGGGATCGCGGTGGTCTCCCAGAGCGCCGGCCTCCGCAAGGGCCCCAGGGTGAAGAGCCCCTCGACCGGCGCGCCGTCGCGGCCGATGAGGGCCCCGTCCGTCCCCGTCTCCACGCCCAGTCCGAGCGGGTCGGGCACGAGGTATCCCCCGCGCCGCAGGGCCGCGACCAGGGGCACGTCGAGCGTCGCGTAGTCCGACCGCGGGCCGGTGCAGTTGATCACGCGCGCGACGGTCCGGGATTCCTCGCGCCCCGCGCCCCGCCGCCAGCGGACGGTCAGGCCCGATGGAGTCGCCTCGACCGCCGTGATCCTGCCTCGGTGCACGACGAGGGCCCCCTTCTCGAGCAGGTCGCGCACGCGCGCGCCCACTTCGGGCGCGACGCGGTGGCGGTGCGCGTCCCAGAGGTAGCGGGCGTGACGGAGGAACGACCGGCGGCCGCGAAGATCCCAGCCGGACCAGATCGCCGCGGTGTGCGGGCGGAGCGAGTCGATCACCGAGCGCCAGTCCCCTCCCTCCCGCGTCGCCGCGCGCGCCTCGCCCCGCACCCAGGCCGCGGCGGCGCGCGGCGTGGGAAGCGAAGGCGCGGCGGCGAGCGGACGAGGGGCGGCCGGCGCGTGCTCCCGGGGGAGCGCTCCGTGGCGCGAGAGCGCGTGGACCGGGCCGCGGTGGCCCTCGACTTGAAGCGTCAGGAGTAGGTCGACCATGGTGAGCCCGGCGCCGATCATCAGAACGGTCGCGTCTCGATCGAGTCCGGCCGCCGCGCCGGGGGCCCATGGATCGCGAACGTATCGCTCGTCCGCGAGCGACGTCAGGGCGGCCGGATCGTCGGGGGGAAGATTGCCGAGCGCCAGCACGACGGCCCGCGCCCGGACCGTGCCGCCGTCGTGGAGATGGAGCACCCAGCCGCGGGCGGCTCGCGTCATTCCGACCGCTGTGCCGGCGATCCGATCGATCGCGCCCGATTCGCCCGCGCCCCCCGCGACCAGCTCGGAGAGGTATTCCCCATAGAGCGGCCGCGGCGCGAACGTCTCCCCGCTCGACCCCGGCAGCCGCGACGCGAGCCACCCCGCGAAGTGGTTCGGTTCTTCGGGGAAGGCGCTCATGCCGCGTGCCGGGACGTTCAAGAGGTGAGCGCCGTAGGGCGTTCCGTAGGCGAGGCCGCGCGCGACGCGCGCGCCTCCTTCCACCAGGCCGACCTTCGGAGCCGGCGCGCGCCGGCGGAGCTGGACCGCGGTGAGGGCGCCGCTCGCGCCCGCGCCCACGATGACGATGTCGTATTCGATGGCGCTCATTCTCCGTCCGATTCGCGCGAGAGCGCGGCCAGGTAGGCATCGTACGCGAAGACGCGGTTTCGCCGCCTTCCGGTGATCTCGCGAGCGATCCCGATCCCCACGAGCCGCGACATCGCGTCCCCGGCCGCCGGCGCCGAGAGCTTCGTCTTCCGGCGGACCTCCTTCAATGTGACGAGCGGGCGCTCCGAAAGGACGCCGAGCACGCGCAGCGCGGAGCCGGCCCATCGCCCGCCCGATTGGAGCCGCGACTCGTCGCGCCGGACCAGCTCCATCAACTCCCGCGCCGTCGCCACCGCGCCCTCCGCGGTCTCGCGGATTCCGCGCAGGAAGAACTCCAGCCACGACTCCCAGTCCCCGTCACGGCGCACCTGGTCGAGGAGGCGGTAGTACTCCTGACGGTGCCGTTTCAGAAAGAGGCTCATGTAGAGGAGCGGCTCGCTCAGGACCCTCGCTTGGCAGAGGAGCAGCGTGATCAGAAGCCGTCCGACGCGGCCGTTGCCGTCCAGGAACGGATGGATCGTCTCGAATTGCACGTGGGCCAGGGCCGCCCGGACGACGACGGGCCAGCCGTCCCCTTCGGCGTGGAGGAATCGCTCCAGGTTCGCCATGGCGTCTTCGATATCGGCGGGCGGTGGTGGAACGAAGACGGCCGTTCCCGGCCGGGCGCCGCCGATCCAGTTCTGGGTTCGCCGGAACTCACCCGGGCTCTTGCCGCTGCCCCGTCCGCGCGACAGGAGGACTCCGTGCACTTCGCGCAGGAGCCGGTTGCTCAGCGGAAAGCCCTCCCAGAGCCGCGCCAGACCGTGCTCCATCGCGGCGACGTAGTTCGACACCTCCGTGACGTCCGCCTCGGGCACGCCCGGCGCTTCGTCCAACTCGAACAGGAGGAGGTCCGAGAGCGACGACTGAGTTCCTTCGATCTGCGACGAGAGGACCGCCTCCTTCCGGATGTACGAATAGAGGAAGAGTCTCGAATCCGGAATGAGCGCCGAGAGGCTGTCGAGGCGGCCGAGGGAGAGGATGGCGTCTTCCAGCAAGCGCTGGCGTCCGCCCCCCAGATCCAGGGGGGGATCGGGCGGCAGGGGGCTCGGGACGAAGGCGCGAACGGACTCGCCGCCCACGTTCGTATCCTCGTATCGTCCCGTTCGTTCCCGCCGCATCGGGCCGCCTTGTTCAGGGAAGTTGCCTAGTGGGATCGCTTATTAATACTTCAATGGATAAGTCTGCATAACTCGCGCGCCGAGCGCAACATCTGTAACTATTTGTATCACAGAATGTTGCGCGGCAGGACGCCTCTCCAGCCAGCCCTCGCCTCGTACCGACCGGGTGCCGAGGCAAACCGGAGGAGAACAGGGCATCCCCCGGGGTACTCACACCCCATGGGGGCCGTTCGCCAGGCCGCGCTCGTCGCGGTCGTCGTCGCCACAGCCGGTTGCGCCGCAGGGAGCCAGATCCGCCCGATGACCGATTCCACGCTCTATCCCGAGCCGCAAGAGAACGCCATCACCTTCTGGGGACACGCGTGCACGTACATCGACGTCGAGGGATTCGGGATCGTGACCGATCCGGTCTTCTCGCGGCGCTACGCCACGATACGCAAGCGCCTGATCCCGGCGCCGCCGCCCAGCTCCTACGACCAGACGCGCGTCGTGCTCCTGTCGCACGCGCATCAGGACCACCTCGATCCCGCCACGCTCGAGCGCTTCCCCTCCGACGCGATGATCCTCGCGCCCGAGCCGGCGGCGAGGTACCTCCGCAAACGCGGCATCCACGCGCGGATCATGAAGCCCGGGATGGAAGTGCCCTTCGCCGGCGGCTCGATCATCGCCGTCGCGTCGCATCATCCGGGCGGTCGACTTTCGCTGAAGGCGCGCGCGGACGGCGGCGCGCTCGGCTACGTGATCCAAACGCCGTCGGCCACGGTCTACTACAGCGGCGACACCGAATACTTCCCCGGCTTCTCGACCATCGGCTACCGGTACGACCCCGACATCGCGATCATGAACATCAACGCGCACCTGCGCTTCCCCGAAGCCGCGATCGCCGTGGCCGATCTCGGCATGCCGATCGTGCTTCCGATCCACTGGGGCGCGTACAACGGGAAGAGCGTGCGTCACGGGCCGCGGTGGCGCGAGGAGCTCTCCGAGGCGCTCGGCCCGATCGTCGTTCCGCTGGAGGTGGGCGAGGCGTACGCGCTTCCGGCGACCGGGGCGGTCACGGTCGAGCGCTGAGTTCGTGAGATCCCGAATCCCGGCCCGCGTCACGGCCGCCGCGCTCGTCGCGGCGGCCCTCGCGCTTTCGGGCCCCGGCGCCGCGCTCCGGGCGGACGCGCGGATCCTCGAGCGCCTCAGCACGAGCAGCGGGCGTCCGCTCGCGCTCGCGAAGCCCGAAGTGACCGGCATCGAGAACTTCGCCGAGATCGAGCCGGGACTCGCGCGCGGCGGCCGGCCGACCGCGGCCGGCATCGAGTACCTGCGCTCGAGCGGCTATCGAACCGTCGTGACCTTTCTCGACGACGCGGGCGAGCGCGAGGCTCTGAAGCGCGCCGGCATCGAATGCGTCTCGATTCCGCTCCGCGCCGGCCCCTTCAGCGCCGCCATCCCGACTCCGGAAGAGCGGCGCCGCTTCCTCGAGGCCGTGTCGGATCCTTCGCGGCGTCCCCTCTTCTTTCACTGCAAGCGGGGGAAGGATCGGACCGGCGCCATGGCGGCGATCCTTCGCATCGAGCGGGACGGGTGGACGGCGGTGGAGGCGGTGCAGGAGATGCGCGCCTTCGGATTCAGCGCGCACTACAAAGGGCTTCTGAGGTTCGTCCGCGGCTATCGGCGGGGCGCGGTCGCGGCTACGCCGCCTTCACCCGCCGCACCGTGAGCCGCACCAGCCCCGAGATGACCGTCACGAGGAGCACCAGCACCAGCGCGCCGGTCCAGGCCTGGCGGTTCCAGTCGTCGTAGGGGGCCCGCGCGTAGTCGTAGATGAAGACCGGCAGGGTCGCCATCGGCTCGTCGAGCTTCAGCGACCAGAAGCGATTCCCGAGCGCGGTGAAGAGGAGCGGCGCCGTCTCGCCCGAGGCGCGCGCGACGGCGAGCATGGAGGCCGTGACGATGCCCGGCCGCGCGGCGGGGAGCACCACCTGCTGGATCGTCTTCCAGCGCGGCGCGCCGAGCGCGAGCGCGGCCTCGCGGTAGGAGCGCGGGACCAGGCGGACCATCTCCTCGGTCGATCGGATGATCGTCGGGAGCATGAGGATCGCGAGCGCGACGGCCCCGGCCAGGGCCGAGAATCGGCCCATCGGAACGACGACCAGCCCGTACGCCGCGACGCCGACCACGATGGAGGGGACGCCGCTCAGCACGTCCGTCGTGTACCGGACCAAGGTCGCGAAGCGGCCCCTTCCGTACTCGGCGAGATAGACGCCCGCCGCGATCCCGAGCGGAACCGCGACGGCGGCCGCCATCCCGACGATGACCAGCGTCCCGACGATGGCGTTCGCCACGCCGCCCCCCAGTTCCCCGACCGGTTTCGGCATGTTCGTGAAGAAGGCGAGGTTCAGCCCCGCGAGCCCCTTGCCGAGCAGGTGCCCGACGATGAGGACCAGCGGCAGGACCACCAGGCCCGCGGCGACGTAGCAGGCCCCGAGAACGATCCGGTTCCAGAGGCGACGCATCGCCATTCCGCCCGCGCGCTCCATCAGGCCGCCCCCGCCGTGTCGCTCCGGCCGCCGGTCACCCAGTAGACGAGGAGCCGCGCCAGCGCGTTCATGACGATGGTCACCGCGAAGAGGACGAGCGCGATCTGGATCAGCGCCGAGAGATAGACGGGCCCGGTCGCTTCGGTGAACTCGTTCGCGATCACGCTCGCCATGGTGGCGCCCGGATCGAGGATCGAGGTCGGGATCCGGTTCGTGTTCCCGATGACCATCGTCACGGCCATCGTCTCGCCGAGCGCGCGGCCGAGCGCCAGGATGACGGCGCCCAGGATCCCCGGCTTGGCCGCGTCGAGGGCCACCGCGATCGACTCGGCCTGCGTCGCGCCCAGCGCCAGCGACGCCTCGCGAAGCGTCTTCGGCGTCGCGAGGAGCACCTCGCGCGAGATGGAGACGATGGTCGGGACGACCATGATGCCGAGGATGATCCCCGCGTTCAGGATGCCGATCCCGAAGGGAGCGCCGCTGAAGAGGGGGATGAACCCGAGCTTCGCGATGAGCCACGGTTCGATCGTCGAGCGGAGGAAGGGCGCCAGGATGAAGAAGCCCCAGATGCCGTAGACGATGCTCGGGATGGCCGCCAGCAGCTCCATCACGAACGACACGACGGAACCGAGCCTGCGGCTCGCCAGCTCCGCGAGATAGACGGCGCTCCCGACCCCGAGCGGAACGGCGAAGAAGAGCGCGAGGAAGGACGTCGCCAAAGTCCCGATCACGTAGGGAAGGGCGCCGTACCGGTCGGCGACGGGATCCCATTCGGCCGACCAGAGGAAGCCCCACCCGATCGTCTTCATGGAGAGCCGGGCCCCCATGAACGACTCGAAGGCGATGAGGAAGACGATGAGGAAGACGACGCCCGCGGCCCCCATGAGGAGGCCGCGGTAGACGTCGTCGAATCGGATCGCGGGGCGGGCGCGAAGGCCGCGCATGGCGTCGACCACGCGCGCCGCCCGCGTCTCGCTCATGCTACCGCTTCGCCACCAGCGGCTTGCCCGCCGCCGTGAGCGACATGAGGTTCGCCTGGTTCACCTTCACGACCGACTCCGGAAGGCGCGCGTAGTCGAGCTCGTCCGCGGCTTCCTGTCCTTCGCTGATGGACCACTGGATGAAGTCGACGAGCGCCTTGCCCTTCGCCGCGTCCTTCTGATCCTTGTAGACCAGGAGGAACGTGAGTCCGGAGATCGGATAGGCGTTGGGATCGGGCGAATTCACGATCGGGGAGCGGACGTCCTTCGCCAGCGCCGCCGCGGCGCCGTTGGCCGCCGCCGTCGTCGAAGCGAGCGTCGGCTCGATGAAGTTCCCGGCCTTGTTCTTCAGATGGGCGACCGCGAAGTTGTTCTGCTTCGCGTAGGCGAGCTCGACGTAACCGACGGCGCCGGGCGTCTGGCGCACGAGGCCCGAAACGCCCTCGTTCCCCTTGCCGCCGATACCGACCGGCCACGAGACCGACGTGTTCACGCCCACGAGCTCCTTCCACTGGCTGCTCACCGCGGCGAGATACGACACGAAGATGTACGTCGTGCCGCTGCCGTCGGAACGATGCACCGGGAGGATCGGCTGCCCCGGGAGCGCCACGCCGGGGTTCGCCGCGGCGATGGCCTTGTCGTTCCACATCTTGATCTTGCCGAGGTAGATGCCCGCCACGATTTCGGGCGTCATCTTCAGCGGCTCCTTCACGCTCGGCAGATTGTAGGCGAGGACGACCGCGCCCGCCACGGTGGGGAAGTGGACGACCGGGCGAGGCATCTCCTTCAGCCGCTGATTGTTCAGCGGCGCGTCCGACGCCCCGAAGTCGACGGTGCCGGCCTTCACCTGCTGGATGCCGCCGCCGCTCCCGATGGACTGGTAGTTGATCTGCGTGCCGGTCTTCTTGTGGTACATGTCGAACCACTTCGAGTAGATCGGATAGGGGAACGTGGCGCCGGCGCCGGTGAGATTCACCTGCGACGCCGCCGCCGCGGGCGCCGCGCCGCCACCGGCGAGGAGCCCCAGCGCGAGCACCGCCACCGCCAGTCCGCGTAGGACCGTGGTCGCAGCGCGATTCGATCGAAACGGCTTCATCGTGTCGTCTCCTTCGTTGGTGTGGGCTTCAGGGCTTCGAGAACTTGACGTGGAACGTGATGCGGGCCTGCAGGTCGTGATGCGGCGGCGCGTCCGCCGCGCCCCGAGCGCGATATTGGGTCGCCAGGACGTTCGGCATGATGGAGACGTCCTTGTAGGGCGACCAGTCGAGGCCCGCGATGTAGTAGTCCGCGTCCACCCGGTCGGCGGCGCGCGTGTTCGGCTGGTAGCGGTCGTAGCGCGCGAAGAGCTTCGCGTTCTCGTGCATCTTGTACCGGCCGAAGAAGGAGAGGCCGAACGGCTCCTTGTTGGGACCGCTCGTCGTGTGCGCCACGCGATCCACCAGCTCGGCGCCGAGGTGGAACATCCTCGTGTCGTACCCCACGAACAGCTTGTACGTCGCCAGGTCGGCGCCGCCCGGCACCCACTCGTAGTCCACGTAGGGCTCGATCACGAGGTCCGTGTTCGGCCGGATGGGCAGCCCGAAGTAGATCTTCTTGTACCGGTTCGTCTCCGGCTTCTGGCCGAGCCCGTTCCCGATCATCAGGTTGTACCCGATCGTGTGGCCCTCGTCCGCGAAGCCCCTCAGTTGCACGCCGATGTCGGCGCTGCTGCCGAGTCCTCGGAAGTCGGCGATGGTCTTCTCGATGGAGCGGTAGGCCCAGGCATCCTCCGAGGTCTCCCAGATCGGCGTGGTGAGCACCCCGACGAGGAAGCTGCTGCGCGGAACGATTCCCTTGGCCTGGAAGTACGCGGCCTTCACGTTCAGACCGAGTTTCCCGTCCGACGTGAGCGACTTGCTGTCCACCTCGAGCCGCAGGCGGGTCGAGTACTTGATGGAGAGGTCGGCGTCGTGCTGGAAGTAGATGCGCCGGATCAGCACTCCGTTCAGGTCCCGGCCGATCAATTTCGGCTGGCCGTTGGACGAGAACGTTCCGTCGATGAGCTGGTTCGCCGAGTCGGCGCCGCTCGAGTTGTAACGGTGCGCCGGATCGCCCGTCACGTTGTAGTAGGCGTCCGCCCAGATGTAGCCGCTGATCCTGCCGCGGGGAAAATCGGGCTGTGCCTCCTGCGCCAGGCCACGCGCCGGGCTGCCCCCCACGAACAGCGCCGCGACCAGCGCGACCGTCCACCAGGTCTTCTGCGTCATTCCCTCTCCTTCTTCGCGAGTTCCATCCCGGTTCCGCATCGAGCCGCGATCGGTGCGTTCGCACCGCGCGCCGGATCCAGTGGCGTCAGGGAGAAGGTTGACGGGGAGGGGTGAAGGCGATGTTACGGTTCTGTGCCTTCCATGTTACGACCGTAACATGGCGCGGCGCCGGCGGCGAACTCGCCTGGCCCCAGCGAGTTGAACGGTTCAAGGCGGCCGCCCGGGGGTACTCCGAACCCCCGGGCGTTTCGAACTTCGGCTCGCTTCGCCACTCGGTGAGATGCCCGCGTCGTCCTTCCGTGGTGGCTCGATGGTGCGAGCCCCGGGCTCGATCCGCGACCCGGTCTTGCCTCCGTCCTCCCGTGTCGAGTGCGGAGCCGTGCGTCCTAGGGTCCGCGATG
>DATIQI010000191.1:0-5138 GCA_035470985.1 Acidobacteriota bacterium | reverse complement strand
ATCCCCTCGCGCGCACGCCGGCCGACCGCGCGCGCACCGCGCGGGCCATCTTCCGCGCCTATCACCTCGGCGTCATCGAGTACGCCGCCTCGCGCGGCGCGCGCGGCGCCGAGGCGATCGGCGACGTCGCGTTCTCGGGCGCCGAGCGACTCTACCGCGCGCTCGCGGAGGGACGCGGCGCCGTCGTCACCGCGCCCCACCTCGGGAATTGGGAACGCGCCGGGATCGCGCTCGCGCGTCTCGGATTCAGCGTGCACGTGGTGACGGGCGTCCAGTACCACGTCGCCGTCGCCGCCGCCGTGCGGGAGCGGAAGGAGCGGGAACGCCTCGCCGTGAGCACGCCGGAGGAGGGGTTCCTCCCTCTGCTCGCGACGCTCCGGCGCGGCGGCTTGGTCGTCCTCCTGGCCGACGGCGACGTCCACCGCCGCTCGCGGCTCGCGCGCCTCTTCGGCGCGCCCTGCGCGATTCCCGTCGGGCCGGCGCTCCTCGCCCGCCGCGCGGGGGCCCCCATCGTCCACGCCCACGCCTCGCGGGACGCCGACGGGCGCCACCGGATCGCCTTCGATTCCACGGATCGGCCCGATCGCGCGCTCGCCGTCGCGGCGGACGTCGCGCGGATGACCGAGGGCGTCGCGCGGGCCCTCGAGCGCGCGATCGCGGCGCACCTGACCGAGTGGTGCATCTTCCGGCCGCTCTTCGACGATCCGGCCTCGATTCCCGAGGACGCCGCGCGCGGCGTGAGGGCCCCGCATGCCGCGTAGCATCGCGATCGTGACGCAGGCCTACCATCCGTCGGTGGGAGGCGTCACGGAGCACGTCGCCGGCACCGCGCGCGCGCTTCGGGCCCGCGGGAACCGCGTCACGATCATCACGTCGGGCGACGGGCGGAACGGTAACGGCGCGACCGAGCCCGACGTCGTCCGCCTCGGACGGAACCTCGTCGTCCCCTTCAACGGCGCGGAGAACAATGTCACGGTGGGCCGCGGGCTCCGCCGCTCGCTGGAGGCGCTCCTCGGTCCCGCCGCGCGCGGGCGCTTCGACGTGGCGCACGTCCACTGCCCTCTCTCGCCGGTTCTGCCGATGCTCGCGCTCGACGTCGCCGCGATCCCCGTCGTCGGAACGGTCCACACGACCTCCGACTCGGACTTCCTCCTGCGCCTCTTCCGCGGACCCCTCTCCCGGTACGCGGCGCGGCTCGACCGGATGATCGCGGTCTCCGAGCCGGCCCGCGACTACGTGACGCGCCACTTCCCGCGCGAGGCGACCATCGTCCCGAACGGAGTCGACCTCGACCGCTTTCGGCCGGGCGCCCCGCGCCTCGAGCGCTACGACGACGGCGTTCCGAACATCCTCTTCGTCGGCCGCTTCGACCCGCGGAAGGGACTCCCCGATCTGCTCCGCGCGTGCGCGCGGCTCGCCCGCGAGGGCGTTCCCTTCCGGCTGATCCTGGTGGGCGACGGCCGCCTTCGCGGCCGTGTGGAGCGCCTGGCGCGCGGCGCGCTCGACGGGCGCGTCCATTTCGAGGGGCGCGTGGATCACGACCGGCTCCCCGCCTACTACGCGACCGCCGACCTCTTCTGCTCCCCGGCGACGGGGGGCGAGTCCTTCGGCATGGTCCTCCTGGAAGCGATGGCGCTCGGCGTCCCCGTGATCGCGACCGATCTTCCCGGACACCGAACCGTCGTGGCGCACGACCGCGAGGGGCTCCTGGTGCCGCGGCGCGACCCGGCGGCGCTCGCCGGCGCGATCCGCCGCCTCCTCTCCGACGCCGGCGAGCGGCGGCGGCTCGGGGCGAACGGTCTGGCGCGCGCCGCGTCGTACGGCTGGGACGCCATCGCGGAGCGGCTGGAGGCGATCTACGACGCGGCGACCCGCGCCTGATGCCGCGTCCCTCCCTCGCGCTCGCCCGCGACGCGAACTTCCGGGCCCTCTGGCTCGGGCAGCTCGTCTCGATCTTCGGCGACCGCTTCACCTACCTCGCGCTCCTCGCGGTCGTGGTCGCGCACGCGCGCCTCCCGGCGAATCCGGCGGCCGAACTGGCGATCCTCCCGCTCGCGAGCTTCCTCCCCGCGATCCTCTTCGGGCCCTGGATCGGAGCGTGGGTGGACCGAAGCGACACGCGCCGCGTCCTGATCGTCTCGGACGCCGCGCGCGGCGTGGCCGTGCTGGCCATGATCCCCGCCACGCACCTCGCGGGGCTCCCCGCGCTCTACGCGCTCGTCTTCCTCCTCTACGTCGCCAACACCTTCTTCCTCCCCGCGCGCTCGGCCATCGTGCCGCTCCTCGTCGCGCGCGAGCGGCTCACGGAGGCGAACTCCTGGATGACCTTCGCCGGCGTCGCGGCCACGATCGCGGGCTCGCTGGCGGGAGGCGCCCTGGTCGCCCGCTTCGGATGGCGCTGGGGATTCGGACTCGACGCGCTCACCTACTTCGTCTCGGTGGCGGCGCTCTGGCGAATCCGGCTCGCGCGGCGCGCGGGCGGCGACGCGCGGCCCGCCCGGGCGGCGGCCGCGTCCGAGCGCTACCGCGCGCTCGTCCGCGAGATCCGGGAGGGCTTCGCGATCCTCCTGCGCACGCCGCGCGCGTGGGGCGCGACGATCGCGGTGATGCTCCTCTGGACGCTCGGCGGCGTCCTCCACGTCGGCGTTCCGATCTTGGCGGGAGCGGGCGCCGGCGCCGGCGCGGCGGACGGCAGCGCCGGCCGCGTCGCGAGCGGCGTCGGCGCGCTCCTCGCCGCGACGGCGTGCGGCATGGTCGCCGGAACGCTCGCCCTCGCCGGACGCGCTCGGAACGTCTCGGCGCGCGCGCGTCTGGTCGCCGCGCTCCTCGGCACCGGCGTGGCCGTCGTCGGCTTCGCCGCGGCGGGATCGGGTCTCGCGGCCGCGGGCGCAGCGCTCCTCGCCGGCTTCTTCGTGGCGGTGCTCCTCGTCACGACGGAGACGGTGCTCCAGGAAGCGATACCGGCCGAGGTGCGCGGGCGGGTCTTCGCGCTTCGCGACATGGCCGCACGGATCGCCGTGCTGGCCGCGGCGGGAGTCACGGGAGCGGCGATCGCGGCGGGCGCGGCGCCGCGAACGGCGGTCGCGGCCGCGGGCGCGCTGGCCATCGTCGCGGGACTCGGGGGGATGCTGCTTCGCGGCCCCGGCGGAGGCGACGGAGGCGTTCGCGAGGCGGGGAGCGCGGAATCCGGCGGCGCGCCGGCGCCGCGCGGCTAGAAGATCTTCTTCCCTTCCGCCAGGAGATCGTTCAGCGCGTCGCGGAAGTAGGGCGTCGCGTTCGCGAAGTCGGCGCCGACGCGCTCCTTGTAGATCTCCCACGACTTCTTGATCTCGTACCCGAGCACGGCGACGAGATTTCCCTCCGCGAGTCCGCGTTCGCGCTTCTCCTTGTTGTAGATCGCGAGGTCGGAGGCGAGCACGCGGGCGAGCCGGCGCGCCTTGTCGTGGCGCGCCTTCTCCTCGGGCGAGAGATCCCCGGGTGGCGGCGACGGCGCCAGGGGCGGCGCGGGCGCGACGAGCGGCGCGGCCGGAGGCGGAAGCATGCCGTCCATCGGATTGAACGAGATTCCCTGCTCGGCGGCCGTGCTCGGCCCCGGCGGGCGATTCGGCTTCGGCGTCACCGAGAAGCGGGACGCCGGAGTCGACGCGGTCGCGGCGAAGGTCGAGGAGCCGGACTCCGCCTCCGCGGACGCCGGCGGGGCCGCGTGGGCCGGGGCCGCCGCGGCGGGAACGGGAGCCGGACTTCCCGCGGAGCGCGGGGGCACCGTGATCACGCCGGCGCACTTCCGGCAGCGGATCTTCGCGCCCTGCGGCGGGATGATGGAGTCATCCACGGTGTAGCGCGTCTGACAGCCCGGGCACTCCAGCTTCATCGAGCGGACTTCCTCACGTCGTCGGGGGTCGGTTCAGGGCGCTCCTCGTGAATCGAAGCATCGGCAACTCACCTTGCATCTTTATCTTTCGCGATTCTCAGTGGGCCGCACCGCGCGCTCCGCGCCGGGGTCATCCGCTCCCCAGATAGCGCTCCGCGCCCGCGAAATGGGCCTCGATCCACCCGCGCACGTCGGACCCCTCCGCCGCCTCCTCGCGCTCCGTCAGGAGCTCCGCGGCGATGGATCGCGCGGCCTCGACCAAGTCGGCGTCCTGTAACGGGTTGGCGGCTCGCAACTCGGGGAAGCCGTGCTGCGAGGTGCCGAGGATCTCGCCGGGGCCGCGGAGGCGGAGATCGGCCTCCGCCAACTGGAATCCGTCCGTCACGCGGTGGAAGACGTCGAGCCTCTGGCGCGCGTTCTCTCCGAGAGACGATCCGACGAGGAGGACGCAGCGCCCGGCGCGATCGCTCCGGCCGACGCGACCGCGAAGCTGGTGGAGCTGCGCGAGACCGAAGCGCTCCGGATGCTCGATCACGATGAGGGTCGCGTCGGGGATGTCGATTCCGACTTCGACGACCGTCGTCGCCACCAGCACGCGCGCCGCGCCGGCACGGAACCGCGCGATCGCGGCGCGGCGCTCTTCGGCCTTCATCCGGCCGTGGACCAGCGTGACGCCCGCGTCGGCCAGATCGGATCGCGACGCGAGCGTCGCCGCCATCTCGGTCGCCGCCTTCAGGTCGCTCTTCTCGCTCGCCTCGACGATTGGATAGACGACGAAGGCGCTCCCGCCGCGATCGAGCTCGTCGCGCAGGATCCGCGGGAGCACTTCCCGCGCGGCGCCGCTCGCGACCTCCGTCTTCACGGGCGAGCGCCCCGGCGGCTTCTCGTCGAGCGGCGAGAGATCGAGGTCGCCGTAGAGTGTGAGCGCCAGGCTTCGAGGGATCGGCGTCGCCGTCAGGACCAGGAGATGCGACCCCGCGCCGGCTTCCCCCGCGCCGGCCGCGTCGTCGCGGCGCTCGGCCAGCGTCACCCGCTGGCGGACTCCGAAGCGGTGCTGCTCGTCCACGATCACGAGACCGAGCGACCGAAACGCGAGATCCCGCTCGAGCAGCGCGTGCGTCCCGAGGAGGAGCGACGTCTCGCCCGCGGCGACGGACGCGAGGATCCGCGCCCGCTCCTTCTCGGTCGTCGCGGACGTGAGGAGCGCGTGCCGCGTCGCCTCGCCGAGAAGGCGGGCGGCCGTCGCCGCGTGCTGCTCCGCCAGGAT